>DAICZO010000209.1 GCA_027311125.1 Acidobacteriaceae bacterium | reverse complement strand
GTTGTGAGCACAACGGTCATAACCACACCTAACGTAGATAGGGGAATCAACTTCTTTTCTCTTGTAATCTCAGGCCAGAAGAAGCGTCCCAGTCGCAACCCCTCGGGCAGTATCTTCCGAAGTGGTACTTGACGTCTAATCATTTTGCGCAACTCTCTGCATTACATCTAAACCACGGCCATCCGTTTGAAATGTAGACCATACTTCCGATGCACTCGAGGCAAGTGAAAAGTGGCGCATCACTTTTTCTCGTCCACTATCCCCCATCTGCCGTCGCAACTTCGGTTGACACAGCAAAGTTTCTAAGGCCTCAGCTAATGCTTCAGTGTTTTTTTCTGGCACAAGTAGACCGTTATTCATCGGTTCGACCAGCTCACTAATACCCGATACGTTAGTCGATACTACCGCTAGGCGCTGCGCCATAGCTTCAATTAGTACATTAGGAATTCCATCACGATCGCCGTCATCAGTAACCAGACAAGGCAGGGCGAAGATATCAGCAGTGCGATACATATCGGCCACACGATCTTGAGTCATCTTCCCTGCTAATGCAACTCTACCTTCAAGACCCAGTTCTACGATCAGCGCCTCTAATTCTTCGCGCATGGACCCATAACCTACAATCACACAACGGAACTTGATTCCACGGTCTTGTAGCATTCGACATGCACGGATCAAATACGGAAATCCCTTCTTTTCACAAAAACGACCTATGCTCAATATAAGTGGTATATCGTTGACTGATAGCGCCGCATTGCTGTTTACTCTGCAACCATCAAATAGACTGAGATCAATTCCGTGATAAACACAATGAATGTTCGTATTGCTCGTTGATAATGCAATGAGATATTTGCGGTTGTAGTCCGTGCACGTCAAGACAAACTTTGCTTTTGCAATTTTTCGATCTAGCTCAGCGGGACTTGAGCGATAAATATCTTTGGCATGTGCCGTAAAGCTAAACGGTATATCAGTAAATCCATGAATTAGCTCTGCAACAGTTGTAGGAACATTCGCAAAGTGAGCGTGGATATGTGTACATCCACTTTCTCGAATAGTATGGGCAAAATAACCAGCGTGGAGTAGTTCTTTTAGTCGCTGTCTTCCAGGTTGTCGTAGATAACCTGTAATTGTTCGTGTATAAGCTACCGGACGACGTAGTAAAAGCAGGAAATGCAGCTTCAGTAGCAATATCCAATTTGAAACAGACGCGAGGCCAGTCAATATTAGGCTATATGTCACATTTGCAGAGACTCTCTCCACTGCAGGATGAAAGCTGCTGTCGTCTGGTCTCCGCAGTGAAAAAATATGTAGATGGGCACCTAATTCCTCTAGGCCTAGAATCTCATTCAGAATGAAGGTTTCAGACAAACGAGGATAGGTCTTCATCAGGTAAGCAATCTTCCGCAGTCCGGGATTAGAGACCTCACTCGAACGAACCCTACCTAATCGCACTTTCAAAATTTCGGCTTGCTCAGTCTGCGTATCGGACGCTGCACTTTCACTCATCGGTATTCTCCAAACCTGCCTATGCAAGTGACATGCCAATCCAATGTGTCCATATCGCCTATGAATACTTACACTTCTATCGCATTCCAAGAACGTGTTGAGTTAGATCGACACAGGCATGCCCACAAATAACTCACCTGCCGGCTAGTTCAAGATATCTGCTGATCACTTCGGCCTACGTAAACGTCATGGTTGAACAATCTCTCCCTCGGCACAACTAATTCATCTTTGTGATTTACGTCATACAGTCTTACCCTCAGCATCCATGGACATCACAATGCTGCTCCCACAAAAGTGGGTGTTCCAACTTCAACTATGTGTTGAATCAACACAACTCAATGCAGCTTTAGCCAACTACACATTGATTCTAAAAGGCTTCTCCGTACATGCACGTTGGTTGCCAACGTGCTTTAGGTCAGTGTAGAGCCGATACTACCTCGTACCGGCCAGGGCACTAGTTGAGGGAGATATATGGCGAAGCGAGTGATGTTTTATTGTCAACACATTTTGGGCATGGGCCATCTCGTACGTAGTACAGCCATTGTCACGGCACTTGCTAACGACTTTGAGGTTCTATTCGTTCTTGGAGGCGTGACACCACAGGGGTTTAGTACACCGAAAGGTGTTACCGTCATTCAGCTTCCAACCATCACATCTGACTCCAACTTCTCCCAACTGCAGACCTGTGATGACGCTGAAGACCTTGAACGGATCAAACAGATACGGCGCGAGATCCTGCTCTGCGCCTTCGAAGCACACAGGCCAGACATTCTCATTACCGAACTATTTCCATTTGGCAGAAAGCAGTTTTCATTCGAATTACTTCCTCTTCTGGATTTCGCACGTCGGCAAACCAGCAGTGGAGGAACCATGATCGTCTGCAGTCTACGGGACATTCTGGTAACTAGAAAAGATCAGCCAGAATATGAGGATCGTGTCTGTCAGATAGCAAATCGATATTACGATCTCATCCTCGTGCATGGCGATCCCAATCTTCAACACCTCGGTGAGACCTTTCTCCGCTCTTCCGATCTCGTCTGCCCTGTTCGCTACACCGGCTACGTTGTTCAGCAGCAGCCAGTCCAACTTGTGACTACCGTGCCAGCACCACAGCCAAATGCTGCACGTACGATTGTTGTCAGCAACGGCGGTGGCCAACCACTAAGCGGCCACCTATTCCTTGAGAACTGCCTACATGCAGCGCAACAACTGCAGTCAGTACTTCCGCTTCAGTTCCACTTCTTCGCGGGTCCATTCATGGAGGAGCAGGCATTCCAACGGCTACAGCGTCTTGCCAGTGACATCCACTCCGTAACTTTCACCCGCTACACCCCCAATCTTGCCGCCTGCCTCAAACAAGCAGATCTCTCCATCAGTATGGCCGGTTACAACACAATGATGGATATTCTCAGTACCGGCGTTCGCGCCCTCGTGTCTCCCTTTACAGGCGGTGGAGACCAAGAACAGACAGTTCGCGCGCAGAAGATGGCCGAGAAGGGCGTCTTGAATATCCTCACCCCAGAAGACTTAGATCCACCGAAACTTGCAACGGCCATACTTGCGGCGCTAAATCGTGAACCAGTACGTATAGCGTTTAACGATCAAGGCGCGAGTAATAGCAACCGCATCCTCTGTGAGTACTTAGCCTCACGAAATTCTACCTGTAGCAATGTCGAACTTGAACTGGCACCCACCGCTCAAGCCTAACGAGCTAGGTCCCTCACACAAGCTGTATATCTGCTCTACGAGGATACGATGCGACTACTAGTCTACTCACACGACACCTTCGGTCTCGGCAACATTAAGCGAATGCTCGCCATCTGCACACACCTGCACAGTACCATACCGGGTTTGTCGATACTTATCGTCAGTGGATCGCCCATGCTGCATAGCTTTAGAGTCTCTCCTGGAATCGACTACATCAAACTTCCCTGCTTGAAACGTTCAGACTCCGGCAATCTCGGGGTGCGCTATCTCGATCTTGATATCGAGCAAGTAGTTCGGCTTCGCCGTGAACTCATCTTATCCACAGTAATTAGCTTCAAGCCAGACATCGTCCTCGTGGATAAAAAGCCTGAAGGACTTGCAGGCGAGATGGAGCCCAGCCTTCGTTACATCCGTTGTAACCTACCCCAGACCAGAACCATGCTCGTCCTACGAGACATCCTCGATACGCCGGAAAGCACAATCCAGACTTGGTCGGAACATGGAAGTTATAAGACAGTCGAGTGGTACTACGATGACGTACTAGTTCTTGGCTCGCAACGACTGTTCGACGTCTGTTCTGAGTATGCATTCCCAGAAGTAATCCGTCGCAAAGTACACTTTTGCGGTTATGTTGCGCGCCAACACTCTACTTCTTCTAGGACAGATATACGTAAACACCTCGGCATCCAGGAATGCGAACAGCTGCTTCTTATCACTACAGGTGGTGGAGAAGACGGACACCATGTACTTTCGGCCGCCATCAGTGCCATTAAGCAATTGCCAACAAATCACCGGGTGCGAGCACTTGTTGTTGCGGGGCCGGAGCTAGGTGCCACACACGCCAGAGAAGTCCACCTCGCTGCTAGTCTCTGTCCTCATATTCAAGTCGTTGAGTTTATAGACGACATGATGGGCTACTTCGCTGCATCGGACCTCGTTGTCTCCATGGCCGGTTACAACACAATCTGCGAACTACTTACAGTAGGCAGAAAAGCCATCATTGTCCCTCGGGTCAAACCTGTCGAAGAACAAAAAATTCGAGCCGAACGCATGGCTACAATTCCGATGTTTACAACCATACTGCCCAGTAATCTGAACCCCTCACTGCTTGCGAAAACCATCACTGACCAATTACGGCGAGTATCTGTAGATCCTGTTCCCACCAGCGAAATTGACCTCGAAGCACTCACCAGAATCAGCGATATCTTCAACAATCATAGTCGTTCTCGCTCAGGTCAATTCCCTACAGCTACTGACCAATTTCGCACGATAACAGCAGTCGCAAACGCTTGATGCTCCAATTCACCAACTCCAGATGTGCTATTTCGCAACTGCAATGACTGAACCGCAGTCAACGACATCACGAACCGATCGAGATCGAAGGAGTGTTATGAAAGTCTTAGTAACAGGTGCAGCAGGATTTATAGGCTTCCATCTCTCGCAGCATTTGCTGCGTGAAGGATTTGAAGTAGCAGGACTCGACAACTTAAACTCCTACTACGATGTCAACCTAAAAACGGATCGGCTTTCTCAGCTACAAACACATCGCAACTTCAGTTTTGAAGTTCTCGATCTCGCAGATGGGCCTTCACTTGAACGATTTATCACGCAATGCAAGCCCCGTGTTGTTGTTAACCTTGCAGCACAGGCAGGCGTGCGCTACTCCATGCAGAATCCACTTGCCTACATCAACAGCAACATCGTCGGCTTCGCCAACCTGCTCGAGGCCTGCGTAAAGCAGAATACGCTTGAGCATCTCGTATTTGCCTCTTCCAGTTCAGTCTACGGGGCCAACTCGAAAACCCCATTCGCGGAAACAGACAGTGTCGACCATCCAGTTTCTCTCTATGCCGCTACCAAGAAGAGCAACGAGTTGATCGCACACTCCTACAGCCACCTCTACGACCTACCCATGACCGGTCTTCGCTTCTTCACCGTTTACGGTCCGTGGGGCCGTCCAGATATGGGCTACTTCAAGTTCGCGAAAGCAATTATTGCCGGCCAACCCATTGAGATCTATAACCACGGCCAAATGCAACGCGACTTCACCTATATCGACGACATCGTTGAAGGAATCAAACGCGTCATGCTCAACCCACCGCACACATCCGTGGCGGAACAGAGCAACGGTAAATCCATGAGCAATGCACGATACAGGGTTTACAACCTTGGCAATCACCAACCAGTTCAACTACTGGAATTCATTGGCACACTAGAGCGCGCACTCGGTAAGACCGCCAGCAAAATTTATCTCCCCATGCAACCCGGAGATGTCGTCTCTACATATGCGCAGATGGATGCACTTCATCAAGCCTTAGGCTTCCAACCAACGACATCTATCAAGGACGGCCTTGAGAGATTCGTCGCCTGGTACACGGACTATTACGCAACTGACAGACCTGCTGCACAACACGTAGCAGCCTGATCTAAACAGTAACAGTACAAAACACGTCTTTCGAAAGGCGGAGTCTATGATGAGCAGAAGAAATAATCAGGGCAATGCGGGTATGAGCATCACAGTCGTTGGATCTGGCTACGTTGGGCTGGTGGCCGCAACCTGCTTCGCGGAACTCGGACACTCCGTAATCTGCGTCGACAACAATCAGCAGCGCATTGCCAGACTTCAACACGGTCATGTGCCCATATACGAAGACCTCCTGCCAGAACTCTTACGCAAACACGTCGGAGAGCGCCTCATCTTCACAACTGACCTCGCGGAAGCAGTTAAGGCATCTACAGCCATCTTCATAGCAGTCGGCACTCCTACAGCAGAGAATGGCGAAGCCGACCTCTCTGCTGTTCAATACGTCATCGAAGAGATCGCAGACTCGATGGACGGCTATAAGATCATCGTTGAGAAGAGCACAGTGCCTGTACAGACGAGTGACTGGATTGCATCTATCCTCCTGTGTCGTGGAATCTCTCGTACATGTTTCGATATCGTCTCCAATCCAGAGTTCCTTCGCGAAGGCACCGCCATCACCGACTTCATGCACCCCGACCGCATCATCGTCGGCACCACTAGCCATCGTGCCTGGGAAATTATGCGCGACATCTATGCGCCCCTGTCCGAGGGCTACTATTACGCATCTGGATCAAGCGTACCCGGCCGATGCTCGATCGACCAGACACCACCCTTGATTCGAACAAGCCCTGCCAGCAGCGAACTAATCAAGCATGCTGCCAATGCATTCCTCGCCATGAAGATCAGCTTTATTAACTCCGTTGCGAACCTCTGTGAAGCCGTTGGTGCTGACATTCAGGAAATCGCACTTGGTATCGGAACAGATCGCCGCATCGGTAAGGGCTTCCTCAATGCTGGTATCGGTTACGGTGGCTCCTGCTTTCCCAAGGATGTCACGGCCTTCTGTTCCGTAGCATCGCAGTTCGGTGTCGACCTTGATCTTCTCGTACAAGTCCGCGAGATCAACGCGCAACAGCGTGAACGCTTCCTGACCAAAGTTCGCACTACCCTCGGCTCACTGCACGGGAAAAAGCTCGGTATCCTTGGCCTTGCCTTCAAAGGTGGCACCGATGATGTACGTGAGTCCCCCGCTCTCTCCATCATTGCCAGTCTGCTCCAGGATGGTTGCAGCATCATTGCTCACGACCCCGTTGCAATCACGAATACTCAGAATGTGCTACAGCATCACGCTCTCACCTATACCAATGATCCTTACTCTGTTGCCGATCAGTGCGATGCCATCCTCGTCCTAACCGACTGGCAGGAATTTGCCCAACTTGACTTTGTGGAGATCAAACGCAGGCTAAAAACGCCCATCGTGTTCGACGGCCGAAATCTCTTGAATATCGACACGATGTCAGCTATGGGCTTCACCTATCTCGGGGTCGGAAGACCACCCGTTACCCGCTCCACACTGCATCGCTCGCTCACGCATTCCGTCGCTGCCATCGCAACCTAGTCGATACCCATACTCTTCACGATTACTTCACCAGTAGCCGCTTACACAGGGTTACACCATACCTGCTGCAGCTTTCTATTCTGACACCTGCGCTCTAAAGAGACCCCATAGTATGCGCGCTAAAACGAGATGTACTCTACTTCTCCTGATCCTTTTGAATCTCTGTTTTTTCTATCACGTCATCGCGCAGACGCCCAATCAACCAACCGGCAGCATCCGAGGTCACGTCACCGATCCATCTGGGGCCATCGTACGCAACGCTGCCGTTCTCGTCATGATGCCTGATACCCAACAGAACACCCCGGCTACCACCAATGCGATGGGCTCCTTCCAAGTATCTGGCCTGACACCCGGAACCTATAACGTAACCGTTGATGTCACAGGCTTCCGCTTCTTCACCGCATTTGCAGTTCGTGTTCTGTCTGGCCAGATCACGGAAGTTGACGCACATCTGGTCATCGATGCCGATCAAGACGAGGTGCAGGTAAATGCCCAAAGCATCTCCATGGACACCACACCAGACAGCAATGCCAGCGCTGTCGTCCTCGAAGGTAAAGATCTGCACTCTCTCTCTGACGATCCAGAAGAACTCGCTAGCCAGCTACAAGCTCTGGCTGGTCCCTCCGCCGGACCTAACGGGGCGGAAGTCTACATTGATGGCTTCACCGGCGGACAGATACCGCCCAAATCTGCGATTCTCGCCATCCGAATTAACCAGAACCCATTCTCCGCACAGTACGACCGTTTAGGATACGGTCGCATCGAAATCCTAACTCGCGCTGGTTCCAACAAAGCTCATGGTAACTTCTTCTTTCGTGGCAATGATTCCGCGCTTAACTCTCAAAATCCCATCCTGAATAGCAATCGAACTCGAGACTCAAAACCAATTATCGAACCAGGTTACTTCTCCTACTACGTCGATGGCACCATCGGTGGTCCGCTTACGCACACCTCATCCTTCTTTACCGATGTCTACTCACGCAGCATCAAGAACTACAAAATTATCGACGCCATCGACCCAACAACGGTTACCGCCAGCACTCCCAACGGCTTGGCCCTTAACCAAACCGTCACCAATCCTCGCACACTCACCGATGCAACTGCACGAATCGATTTACAACTAGGCGCAACCAACACCCTCTCACTCAAGTACTCCCTCTACCGCAGTATCAAGACCAATCAGGGCGTTGGACAGATAGCTCTCGCTTCGCAGGGATTCAACACCAGTGCACTCGAACATAACCTACAACTCTCACTCAGCAGTGTTATCAGCAGCAACTACATCAACAGGCTAGCTATCCAATTTCTACATTCACAGAGTGATCAGACCGTGCAGCAAACAGGCCCTACGGTAACTGTTCCCGGAGCCTTCCTTGCTGGTGGCAGTAACGCAGGCACTATCCACGACACGCAAAACGATCTCGAGGTAGACGAAAACCTTCTCAGCACCCTAGGCCAGCACCAACTCACCGCCGGAGGGCGTCTGCGTATCTATCGCGACTCCAACTACACCGATGCTGGCTCCAACGGTAACTATATCTTCCCCTCCCTCAGCGCCTATCTCTTTAAAGTTCCCCAGCAGTATCGTGAAACAGTCGTCACAAACAATCAATTCACAGCACAATCTACCCCCTACGATGTTGCATTATTCATTCAAGACGATTGGAAAATCTCACCTGACTTTACCTTCAGCTATGGAGTACGTTGGGAATCGCAGAACTACATCAGCGACAAGAGTGACTTGGCACCACGCATATATCTCGCGTATGTCCTCAACCACGCACATGGGCGTCCCAAAACTATCCTGCGCGTTGGTTATGGCTGGTTCTATCAGAGATTCACCGTACCGAATACCTTCGACTCGACAGGTGAAACACCTTATATCGCACAGACGATCCACTACAACCTACCCACCAGCGCCAACACAACTGCTAATCAGCAGATATTTATCGCAAATAGTCCCATCTATGCAGAGTCGAGTCCAGGGAATGCGATCAAGCCACCCACACTGACTTCTGGAAACGCAGCCTCTGTCAACTACTCCATAGCTTCAAACTTCCACTCCGCACTCGACATTCAGGGTGCCATCGGCATCGACCGCAGCTTGTCTAAAAAAGTCACCGCCAACATCACCTACCTCTACAGCCGCGGGCTGCATCAGTATATGACCAATAACATCAGTGCACCGGCTTTCACCACTGTAGGCGGCACGTATCCAGACTCCCCGCTAACTCCATCCAACGCCAACATATATCAGTTTCAGTCTGGCGGCATCTACCATCAAAGTCAATGGATAGCTACCGTAAACGCTCGTTTTCATAAAATCCGAATCGTTACCTACTACAGTTACAACATAGCCAAGGGAGACACGAACGGCGTCAACTACTTCCCCTCCAACGCACACAATCCTGCCTTTGACTATGGCCGAACGTCCTTTGACATTCGACATCGCTTCCTTCTCTCCGGCAACCTGCAACTCCCATTTGCTGTCGCCGTGTCACCCTTCCTCGCCTACAACTCCGGAACCCCTTACAACATCACCATCGGTAACGATCTAACGGCGAACAATCAGTTCAACGCACGACCTACCTTTGCTAATCCCGCAAACGGTTGCGCTCCCCCTCTCGTGCCCTACGGCAAGCTCTGCCTCGACCCCAATCCCACCGGTACCGGCGAGCAAATCATCCCTTACGGTTTAGGCACCGGACCCGCCAATATCACCATCAACCTACGCATCAGCAAGGCGTTCGGATTTGGCCCCGAACTCACCGACACCTCCTCAACGTTCAACGCACGCTCCAGCGCCACGGACACCGGCGCCGAAGCGATCACCGGAGCGGCACCCACCGCCGGCCACAGCGCAGTCTCAACCTCCCGTCGCTACAGCCTTACCATCTCCGCCTACGCAGTCAATCTCTTCAATCACCAGAACCTCAGCCCACCCAATGGAACGCTCCTCTCCCCCTTCTTTGGCAAATCACAATCCCTGGCGACAGGCGCATTCTCCACGGCGACCGCAGGCAATCGCAGCATCTTCTTCCAGGGAGCCGTCAGCTTCTAGCAACGAACTCCCGACCCAAGACAAAATCACCGCGACACAACGACACTCTCCCTTAACATCTGTCTCACTCAAGTCCCCAGCACGTTTCTAGCCGTAATATTGTCGCCGACGGATGCAAAATAAAGAACAAGCGTCGTTCCGCCAGACCTCTTGCAACGCAATGTAATGAACAATATAGGAAGGTGGTCCACGCGTGGATGCGCCAGACGAACGTCCACTCGGCCATGAATGAGCTCACTCCGGCATCTGCAACCGCAGAGTGCAACCTGCCAAGCAGCGACCATCAATGTACTCATGGATTATGATGTGTCGCTGGCCGTCAGCACGAAGCCAAAGACCTCTGGCTGAATCCAGGATACGTTCGACTAACCGCGATTTAGCTCGCTGGCACCATAAGCTATTGATTCTATGGTGGGCACAGCAGGATTCGAACCTACGACTTCCACCGTGTGAATCTACTATTTCTTTGCTTTTCAACAACTTACAAGACACCGGTGGCTACCTAAGTCCTTGTAAAGGCATGCAAGCATGAGAACCGACGTATCGCACAACGTATCGCGTTCCTCAGCGAATCGGGTGGTCTCTACCCGGTCCTTGCCGAACTGCCAGCCTGCCCGCTTGAGCAATACCGTGATCCGTCGGTATCTATAACAGCCATATGG
>DAICZO010000206.1 GCA_027311125.1 Acidobacteriaceae bacterium | reverse complement strand
GTATTGCGGGGCGGCGGCGAGGACCTGCTGGGGATGGAAGATGGCAGGAAGCTGGGTGGCGGCGAGGGCGGCTGTGCCGAGGGCTGCGGCTCCGGTGAGGAAGCGGCGGCGATCCTGCCTGAAGCTGTCGAAGGCGTGCTGGGGGGTGATCTCGGAGGAGGCGATGGTGGAGGCGAGAGAACCGGATTTGCGGATGAGCATGGCTTGATCCTTTGGTCGTGCGGCTTGACGTGCAGCGGAGACGAGTTGCGATGAGACTGGCACGCCGCGACTGAGCGTGAGATGCGTGACAGACCCTATGGTTACATGACGCAGCAGGAGGCTTTTGAGATGGTGAACATTTTGAATTAAGTGTCCGGGGCGTGGGGAGTGCCGGTGGCGGCGTGGGAGACGCTGGACTTAGAAGGGCCAAGAGGAGACAGGGGCAGGTGCAAGATGGCACACTGGGAGACATGATGACTGGTGCCCGGGAAGAACAACTATTGGAAGCAGCGAATGTGCTGATGGATGCGCGGCGGACGAGCAAGCCGATGGAAGACCTGCCGGTGGAGTTGCAACCGACGACGGTGGACGAGGGCTATGTGGTTCAGGACGCGATGGCCGCGGCGTATGGGGCGATTGGCGGGTGGAAGGTGGGTGCTCCGACGGCGGAGGCTACCCCGATGTTTGCACCGATGCCGCTGGCGTGGATGGCTGCGGGCGGAAGTGTGTTGTCGGGAACGCGGTGCCGGTTTCGCGGGTTGGAGGCAGAGATTGCGTTCCTGATGGGTGAGGACCTGCCGCCGCGCGCGACGCCGTATACGCGGGACGAAGTGGTGGCGGCGATTGCGAGTTGCCATCCGGTTATTGAGGTGCTGGAGTCGGGGCTGGTAGATCCGACGACGGCAACGAAGTTGTCGATGATTGCGGACCTGCAGATGCACGGCGGGTTTGTGTATGGACCGGCGTATGCGGATTGGCAGAGCATCGACTTTACGCAGGAGCGGGTGGCGCTGGCAGTGGATGGGGTGGTACGGGTGGAGCGGGTGGGGTCGAACACGTCGGGCGACCTGATGCGGCTGATGCCTTGGCTGGCGAACGAAGGCGCGGCACGGACCGGAGGATTGAAGGCCGGGCAGTGGGTGACGACGGGAAGCTGGACGGGCGCGACGACGGCGACGGCAGGCTCGTCGGTGGATGTGCGGTTTGGCACCGCGGGGCAGGTTACGTTGCGTTTCGAGTAGGGATGGGTTGCGGGATAGATCGAGCGAAAGAGGGCGAGAGCATGAGTGAGTACGGCGCGGGTGTGGAGTTTCGGGCTCCGGTGACGGAGCGGTATGCGGAGATATTGACGCCGGCGGCGGTGGCGTTTGTGGTGGGGCTGCAGCGGGCGTTCCACGGTCGGCGGAAGGAGTTGCTGGCGGCGCGGGTGGAGCGGCAGGCGCGGCTGGATGCGGGAGAACGGCCGGATTTTCTGGCAGAGACGAAGGCGATTCGGGAGAGCGAGTGGGTGGTAGCTCCGCTGCCGCAGGACCTGCTGGACCGGCGGGTGGAGATCACGGGGCCGGTGGAGCGGAAGATGATCATCAACGCGCTGAACTCGGGTGCGAAGGTGTTTATGGCGGACTTTGAGGACTCCACGACGCCGACGTGGGAGAACGTGATGGATGGACAGATCAATCTGCGCGATGCGGTGCGGCGGACGATCACGTTTGAGGATAAAAGCAACGGAAAGAGTTACAAGCTGAACGAGAAGCCAGCGGTGTTGTTTGTGCGGGCGCGCGGTTGGCATCTGGATGAAGCGCACATGGTGGTGGACGGTGAGCCGATGTCGGGGTCGCTGTTCGATTTTGGTTTGTATGCGTTCCACAATGCGAAGGAGTTACTGGCGCGGGGTTCGGGGCCGTACTTCTATCTGCCGAAGATGGAGAGTCATCTGGAGGCGCGGCTGTGGAACGAAGCGTTTGTGAAGGCTGAGACGGAGTTGGGGATTCCGGCGGGCTCGATCAAGGGGACGGTGCTGATCGAGACGATTCTGGCGACGTTTGAGATGGACGAGATTTTGTGGGAGCTGCGGGAGCACTCCGCCGGGCTGAACTGCGGGCGGTGGGATTATATTTTCAGCTTCATCAAGAAGTTTGCCGGGGACAAGAGCGTGCTGCTGCCGGACCGCGGGCAGGTGACGATGACGACGCACTTTATGCGGAGCTACTCCAAGCTGGCGATCAAGACGTGCCACCGACGCGGTGTGAGTGCGATGGGTGGGATGAGCGCGTTTATCCCGATCAAGAGCGATCCGGTGGCAAATGAGACGGCGCTGGCGCAGGTGCGGGCGGACAAGGAGCGCGAGGCCACGGACGGACATGATGGGACGTGGGTGGCGCACCCGGGGCTGGTGCCGGTGGCGCTGGAGGTGTTCGACCGCGTGATGCCACAGCCGAACCAGATCGACAAGCAGTTGCCGGAGTACAGCGTGACGGCGGAGGATCTGCTGCAGGTTCCGACGGGATCGATCACGGAGGCTGGCTTGCGGCAGAATGTTGCCGTGGGGCTGGGGTATGTGGAGGCGTGGCTGCGCGGGATTGGATGCGTGCCGCTGTTCAACCTGATTGAAGACGCGGCGACAGCGGAGATCAGCCGGGCCCAGTTGTGGCAGTGGGTTCACCATGGCGCGGTGCTGACGGATGGACGCGCCGTGACGGTGGAGTTGATCGATACGGCGATCGATGAAGAACTGGCCAGAGCCAAGGGAGCGGTGGATGGCACCCGGTATGCGGCGTATGTTCGGGCAGCGGAGTTGATGCGGGAGTTGGTGCGGGGCTAGAAGTTTGTGGAGTTCCTGACGGTGCCGGCGTATGCGCGGGTGTTGGCGGGTGAGGGACTGGCGGGCTAGTTTGTCAGGAGAAAAGGCCCCGTGTCGTGAGCGATGAGTTGCTCAGGACACGGGGCAGAGTTTATCGGCCACCCTTGACGTAGGACCAGCCCTCTTCCTGCTTTTTGACGAGGTCTACGATGCCAGAGGGGACTTCGACGGTGCCGGGGATCATGTCGGCGAGGGTGAGGTTGTTGCCCTTCATGGAGTTGTGGCAGGCGGCGAGATGGACGCCCTGTTTCTGCAAGGCTTCGAGGTCAGCGCGGACGGAGGAGTCTGCCTTGAGTACGTTGATGCCGGGGCCGAAGGCGACGATCTCAATTTCGACAGGATCGGGCGCAAAGCCTTTGAGGAGATTGCTGGTGTTGTGCATGGAGATCTCCCAGTCGGTCTTGTCGCCGGAGGTGATGGCGAAGATGATGCGGTGGGTGTGCACGGGGGCGGCGGCTGGCGCGGGCGCGGCTGGAGCGGGGGCGGCTGGAGCAGGGGCGGCGAAGGCGGCGGCTCCGGAGAACAGGAGCACGCAGACAAGGGCTAAGGCAAAGGTGGAGCGGAGCTTCATGGTGAGTGGTTCCTCCGAGGAATGGGTATAGGTTACCGCAAGCGTGGACAGGAGTGCGTGGGGCAGACAAAAGCCGCCCCGTTGGTCGAGGCGGCTGGAGGTTGCTGCGGCGGATTACTGGAGGTGAGCGGGGGTGGAGAGCTTCATGACGAGGCACTTGGCAGCGCCGCCGGCCTTGAGGAACTCGGAGAGAGTGACCTCGATGACGTGGAAGCCGCGCGACTCCAACTGGGTGCGGAGTTGGGGGGTGATGTTGTTGAGGATGATGGTGCGGTCAACGTTGACGGCGTTGCAGGCGAAGCGGGTGGCATCTTCTTCAGTGACGACGATGCGCTGGGCGGGCGTGTAGAAGGCTTCGATGGCGGCGCGGGACTCGGCACTGAAGGCCTCTGGGAAGTAGAGAACCGAGCCGTCGGTGAGCGGTGCGAAGCAGGTGTCGAGGTGGTAGAAGCGTGGGTCGATGAGGTGAAGCGAGATGACCTGCACGGGCCAGAGGGTGGTGAGGGCGTGGTGGCTGGCGTGGGCGGTGCGGGGGCCTTCGCCGACGAAGAGGGTGGAGCCATCGGTGGAGAAGAGAGCGTCGCCTTCGCCTTCGAAGGGAGTGGAACGAGGAGTGTCGACGACGGTGTAGCCGGCACGCTGGAACCAGGTACGGAAGTGAGGCTCTTCTCCCTGACGCTCGGGGTGGAAGAAGCTGGAGAGAGCGACGATGCCGTTGCGCTCGAGGCCGGCGTTGGCGGTGAAGACCATGTCGGGCGAGCCGGGCTGGGGCTCGACGAGCTGCACGTCGGCGATGGAGGAGACGGCCTGATGGAGGCTGTGCCACTGCTCGGCTGCACGCTCGCGGGATGAGGCGTGGACGTTGCCAGCCATCCAGGGGTTGATGACGTAGTTGACGTCGTAGAGCGTGGGGGGGCACATGAGGAA
>DAICZO010000205.1 GCA_027311125.1 Acidobacteriaceae bacterium | reverse complement strand
GATGGCTGACTCCGCGGCCGAAGGAGGATGCTCCGGAATGGCGGCGACGGGAGGCGGCGTGGTTTCGCGGGGCTCTTTTGCGGGGGAGGGATCGGCGTCGGGGCGGAGTTCTCCGTCGAGGGTGAACTTACGGCGATCGGTGACGACGAAGGGCTTGTTTGATTCAGGCATGGTTACATTCTCTCTTCAAAGATTCAGATAGCGATCTACGGCTCTATGCTGCTTCGATTCTGTAGGGGAGGCTGACTGGCGTGGCCTTACCGCCAGCGAAAAGGATGGGAAGATTTCGTTCGAGTACCTCTCTGCGAACATAGCCGAGAGCGAGTTGGACAGTGGTGCCGTCGCGTGGAACGGCGGCGATGGAAGTGAGTTCACCTACAGGCTTGTCTTCTGCGGTTAGTGGTGTTCCGGGGAGGGGTAGAGTCCCCTCAAGGCGGAAAGCGGCGAAGGTGCGGTGGACGTTGCCGCGTGAGCGGATGCGCTCCACGATCTCCTGGCCGAGGTAGCATCCTTTGGCGAAGTGGATGGCGCGGGTTTGAGCGGTCTCCTGGGGTAGTTCCTTGTCGCGGATATCGGTTCCGTAGAGCGGTGTTCCTTCCAGGATGCGGAGAGCTTCGAGCGCCTGAGGCTCACAGGGGATTGCCCCAGCTTGTTGGATAGTCGCGGCGAGGGCTGTGGTGGCTGACGGATCAGCCCAAAGCTCGTACCGAGGAGTGAGGGGGCTGTGGGCGTGGAGGATGGTAACGTTGGAGCCATTCCACTGGTGTAGCGTGCGGTGGAGGGGGTTGAGGCTGGCGGCTGGGAGGCCGAGGGATTCGAGCAGAGTGGATGCCTGTGGGCCGATGACGAGGAGTCCAGCTTGCTGGTCGCTGATATCTGCGATTTCTACGTCATCCATGATGACGAATCGGTCGAGCAGCTCAATGACAGCAGGGACGGCGGAGCGGCTGGTTTCGAGCAGAATGGCGTCTGGTTCCGCGAAGATGTAGGCGTCGCCCTGAATACGACCCTGGGCACTGAGGAGAAAGTTGTAGTTGCCCATGCCGGGCTCGAGCTGCTGGATCGAGTTGGTGACCATTCCGTTGAGCCAGCGGACTCGGTCATCTCCGGTAACGCGGATCCAGCCAGTGTTATCGAGCGGGGCAATGGCAGCGTGGTGAAGGAGCGCAGAGAGTTGGGACTCTACGGTCGCACGATGTGCGAAGCTGAGGTCGGAATGGGCTGTAGGGGTCATAGCGGACGAGGCAAAGAAACTCTGCGTACACTGTGATTATAACGGGCTGCGGGGAGGAAGACATTGCTGAGAGCAGGTTGTGGTTGGAGTGAACGATACGGGATCTGGCTGTGGGCAGCGGTTTTGTTGGTGGGGTGGAATAGAGGGACGGCACAGACCTCAACGGCTGGCCAGACCTCGACAACGACAGCGGATGATTCGACCACGGTGCAGCGCCCCATGAGTAAAGCTCAGGCCAAGGAGTTATTCCGGTCGGTTGACGAGATTCTGCAGTTTGTGAGTGAAGACACGCAGTTGCCGATTGAGCATGGCGTGAAGCGCAAGTTGATCTCGCGGAACGAGGTCAACCGGTATTTGCGGAAGAAGTTCGATGAGGATGAAGGGGCGCGAAAGATGGAGCGCTCAGAGATCGTGCTCAAGAAGTTTGGACTGTTGGACCGGGATTTTCAGCTCCGTCCGTTTTTACTCTCTCTGCTGACGGAGCAGATAGCAGGGTTCTACGACAACAAGACGAAGACTGTGAATTTGTTGGATTGGATACAGCCGGAGGAGCAGAAGCCGGTGCTGGCGCATGAACTTACCCATGCGCTACAGGACCAGCGCGTGGGGCTGACGCAGTGGTCGGATGTGAGTATGAGCGGGATTGCGCAGACGGTGGCGGAAGACAACCACTATGTGCAGACCGATGAGGCAGATACGGCACGTACCGCCGTGGCGGAGGGCCAGGCGATGGCGGTGTTTCTGGACTACTCGCTGCGCGGGACTGGACATACGCTGGCGGATGCGCCGGGGCTGGCGGATCGGCTGAAAGATACAGTTTCGGATACTGCGGGTTCGCCTGTGCTGGCGCGCGCGCCACTGTTGCTGCAGGAGTCGTTGCTGTTTCCCTACAGCGCGGGACTGAGCTTTGAGCAGGCGGTGTTGGTAAAGGGCGGGAAAGAGGCTGCGTTTGCCGGGGTGTTGTCGAACCCACCTTCTTCCAGCTTCGAGATTATGACACCCGCAGCGTATCTTTCGCATGCTCAGATACCCGTGCTTCGGTTTCCGGATATTCATCCACTGCTGGATGCGGACTATACGCCTTACGACGTTGGCGTGATGGGTGAACTGGACGTGCGGATCTTGACGGAGTTGTATGGTGGCCGGGAGATGGCGGAGGCATTGGCTCCGGCATGGAATGGCGGCATCTACTACACGGCACAGAAGAAGTCTGCAGTTACGGAGGCCGAGAAGAAAGCAACCAGTTCGCTTGTGCTGCTGTACAGTTCGCGGTGGAAGAACCCGGATTCGGCACGTTCGTTTCTGCGGGTGTATGCGGCGCAGTTACCGCGTAAATACTCCCATGTCGTGCGGCGGGCGAAGGATGAGGTCAACGATGGGGAGCAGGTGTACTCGACCAGCGAAGGCGATGTACTGCTTTCTATCTCTGGTACTGGAGTGTTGGTGACGGAGGGATTTCCGGTGGCATTAGCGCGGAAGCTGCGAGATAGCATCTGGAGCTTGCAATCGGATGGGCCAGTGCAGATCGCCGTGGGTGGAGATTCTGAGTTGTCGTTGGGGATGGCCCGTGAGTTATCGTCGCTGGGAATGATCCGGGTGAAGGCTACGCAACGATATACTTTGAAAGAGTCAGCACCGCAAGTGGTTGTGCGGAGTAAGCAGTAAGAGGAGCAATTTTCTTGAACAAGGCAGAGATCGGAATTATTGGGGGCAGCGGCTTGTATGCGATGCCTGGACTAACTGAGGTTCGCGAAGAGCGTATTGTCACGCCGTTTGGAGAGCCATCCGACGCGTTGGTGCTGGGTAAGCTGGAGGGCCGGTCGGTCGCCTTTCTGGCTCGGCATGGCCGAGGTCATCGGATACTGCCGAGTGAGTTGAACTTTCGCGCGAACATCTACGCGATGAAGATGCTGGGCGTCGAACGGATTTTGTCGGTTTCGGCGGTTGGTTCGCTGAAAGAAGAACACAAGCCGACTGATTTTGTGATGCCAGACCAATTTATTGACCGGACGTTCGCACGAGTGGGGACTTTTTTCGGGGAAGGGATCGTTGCCCATGTCGGTTTTGGTGATCCGGTGTGCGGAGCGGTACTGCAGGTATTTGCCGATGCGTGTGCGACGGTTGGTGTGGTTGGCAAACGCGGCGGAACATACGTCTGCATGGAAGGACCTCAGTTCTCTACGCGCGCAGAGTCCAATCTTTATCGCAGTTGGGGTGCCGATGTGATTGGTATGACTAACCTGCAGGAGGCAAAACTGGCTCGTGAGGCAGAGATTTGCTACGCAACTATGGCGATGGTGACAGACTACGACTGCTGGCGCGAAGGTCATGACGACGTGACCGTGGATCAGGTGGTTGCGGTGCTACACCAGAATGCCGAGAACGCGGCCAAGGTTGTGAAGGCTGCGATTGCTGCGATGCCGACGGAACGAAAGTGCGCGTGTGGCAGCGCGTTGAAGTACGCGGTACTGACAGACCGCAAAGCTATTCCTGCTGCAGCGCGTGAGCGTCTGGGATTGCTGTTGGATAAGTATCTGGCGTAGTACGCTGGTTTGGTTCGAGTTGCTGTCGTGACTCGATTGAAGGTGATAGCTAAGTTATTTCCGCGGTATTTATAGAAAGAGTTTATGGCGATTCTGGTGGTTGGTTCGGTAGCGTTCGATAGTATTGAAACTCCGCATGGTTCCGTGACGAAGTGTCTGGGAGGTGCTGCGACTTACTTTGCGCTGTCAGCGAGCAACTTCACGCCAGTGCGGGTGATTGCTGTGGTGGGGGAAGACTTTACACCACAGCATGAGTGGGTGCTGACTAGCCGGGGCGTAGATACTCAGGGGATTGAGCGGGCACCGGGGCTGAGCTTTCATTGGACGGGATCATACTCTGGAACGTTGAACGAGGCGAAGACTCTGGGGACTGATTTGAACGTATTTGCGGAGTTTGCTCCGAAAATTCCAGTGCAGTATGCCGACAGTGAGTATCTGTTTCTTGCCAATATCGATCCGGTGCTGCAGGGCCGTGTTCGTGAGCAGATGCCTGGGGTTCGTATGGTGTGCGGGGATACGATGAACTACTGGATTGCGGATCATCGCGAGAGATTGTTGCCAGTACTGCGTGAACTGGATGTGTTGCTGATTAACGACGGGGAAGCCCGGATGTTGGCTGGCGAGACCAATCTGGTACGCGCCGCGTCGAAGGTGCTATCGATGGGGCCTAAGACGCTGGTAGTGAAGCATGGCGAGTATGGTGCTACCGCTTTCTTTGGAGACAGATCATTTGCGGGAACGGGGTCGATGACGTTGCCGTTCCGTGCGCCGGCGCTGCCACTGGCGGATGTGGTTGACCCAACAGGAGCAGGAGATTCGTTTGCGGGTGGGTTCTATGGGTATCTGGCGTCTCAGCCTGCATTGACGCCCGCGGTGTTTCGCTCGGCGATGTTCTATGGCGGAGTGATGGGTTCTTTTGCAGTCGAGAAGTTTGGGACTGCGCGCCTGGAGACGCTGACGAGGCAGGAGATTGAAGAGCGGTTTCAGCTCTTCCGGGAGATATCGCATCTTGAGTCTGCGGGGGCGTAGTGCGGCGTCGTAGATCGGTTGGACGGGCAGGGTCGGCTGCGCTGGTGGATGCCATGGCCGTAGATGTGGTGCGGCCTGCGACGCGGGAGGAGACATTTCCCATTGCGCTGGCAGCCGTGGTGGTGGCGTTTGTCTCGTTGATCGTGTGTGTGGGTCGCGGGTATTTGTTGCTGTACGGCGATGCTGTGGCGCATCTGGGGATCGCGAGACGTATCTTGGACTCTCGTCATCCGGGGCTTTCGCAGTTGGGCGGCGTATGGTTGCCGCTGCCCCATCTATTGATGCTTCCTTTTGTACAAAAGATTGAGTGGTGGCAGAACGGGCTTGCAGGGGCGTGGCCTTCGTTGTTGTGCTACGTTCTTGGGGTTGCGGGCGTGTATCGGCTGGGCCGACGTGTGATGACTCCCCGCTGGGCGTTTGTTGCGACAGCATTTTATGGGCTGAATCCGAACCTGCTCTATCTGGCGACTACTGCGATGACTGAGCCGTTGTTTCTTGCTGAGGTGGTGTGGATTACGCTGCTGATGATGGAGTGTATTGATGCCATCCGTGCGGGTAAGGACAGGCTTGTTGCACGACGACTGATTTGGTTGGCCCTTTTGATTGTTGCTGCCGTCTTTACTCGATATGACGGATGGATCCTCGGTGCGGTGGCATGGTGTGTGCTTACGTGGAGCCTGTCGCGCCAGAGAGAGGTGTGGCGTAGGGTATCCGCTTCGTTCGTACTGTTTACCCTGCTGGTAGTGGCGGCTCCGATCAGTTGGCTGGCGTATAACCAGCACTTTTTCCATGACCCGGTCGACTTTATGCGGGGTCCCTACTCGGCAGCGGCGATCGACAAGCGGACCTCTCCGCCAGGCTCGAAGCATTATCGCGGGTGGCACAACCCTGGATGGGCGCTTCTTTTCTACACGCGAACAGCGCAGGTGGATGCAGTGGCCTGGGAGGCGGGGTATGTAGTGCTGGCTGCTGCAATTGGCGGTGCGCTGCTGCTGGTTCGGCGACGTTTGGCCCGGACTGCGCTGGTGCTGTGGTTGCCGTTGCCCTTCTATGTGTATTCCGTGGCGTACGGTTCGGTGCCGATTTTTATCCCGCAGCTGTATCCGCACTCGTATTACAACTCACGGTATGGAATGGAGATGCTGCCTGCACTGGCTGTCTTTGGAGTGCTAGGGCTAGTGTGGTTGCAGGAGTTGCTGAGTCAGTGGCAGCCGCTAGCGGGACGGTTGCTGTTTCCTGTAACTCTGGCTCTGGTATTGGGGAATAGTGTTGCAATGATGTATGCGGTGCCGCTGGTACTCAAGGAGGGGATGGTCAACTCCACGACGAGGGTGGCACTCGAGGGATCGATTGCGGAGCAGTTGAGAACATTTCCGCCCGGCGTACCGATTCTGATGTACAACTCGGAGCATGTGGGGGCGCTGCAACAAGCCGGCATACCACTGCGGCAGACACTGAATGAAGGTGATTACGATAGTTGGACGGCGGCATTGGCGGCACCGGCGGACAAGGCGGCCTACGTAGTGGCGATTGCTGGTGATCCAGTCTCACGTGCAGTAGCTGAGCATCCAGCCGGACTGACTGAGTTGATGGTTTTATGCACCACGGGCCAACCCTGTGCCCGACTTTACAAGTCGGATATATTTGGTGCGGTAACTCAGCCGCACTAATTTACAGGAGGGAGTGCTAGTATCGCAGCCATAGTTATGTACATGCCTAGTACGTTTCATTTCAGCACGATTGATCAGGAGTTGCTCTCTACCGGGACGGCAACTCGGATGTTGCTTGCTTGTGTTCTGGGTGGAGTGATCGGGTTGGAGCGTGAGTGGCGGCACAAGGCCTCTGGACTGCGGACGAATATGCTGCTTTGTGTGGGATGTGCATTTTTTACGCTATTGTCGGCGGTGCTGGCGGGTGAGAGCAATCCGGACAAAGGACGGGTGGCATCGAACATTGTGCAGGGGATCGGGTTTTTGGGAGCGGGACTGATTCTGCACACGCGGGATCGTGTGGTTGGACTGACGAGTGCGGCAAGCATTTTTGTGGTGGCATCAATTGGCATGGCGTGTGGAGCAGGGTTGTATCTGGAGGCCACGCTGGTGACGGTGATTGTGCTGATTGCACTTTTACTGGTGGGTTCACTGGAGGCTCAGATCGGCTGGAAGTTGTACCCGCTGGTGTATGAGGTTCGCGGACGGGATGAGAACACCATGTTTGTCGCAATCTTGAGTGTGCTGGACCGAAGTGGTGACCGGCTGAATATTGTCAGCCGCGATTCGGTCGCAACATTGCAACGAGTAACGTTTTTGATTGCTGCGAATAAGAAAAAGCACGAGCGCCTGCTGGCGGAGTTGCGAGCTAGTGACGCGACGGATCAGGTCTCTGTGTATCGAGATTACGAGACGGAATAACGACAAAAAGAGAGTGTGATGATTCCATTTGTAAAAGCGCACGCGTGTGGCAACGATTTTTTGATCATTGAAGAAGCTGTTGCACAGCGGCATCATGCCGAACTGGCACGGAAGCTGTGTTCGCGAAATACAAGCGTGGGCGCCGACGGGATCGAGTTTCTGGAGCGACGCCCGAATGGAGAGCTATTTCTACGGCTGTTCAATGCAGATGGCAGCGAGGCAGAGCTTTCTGGTAATGGAACGCGGTGTGTTGCAGCTTGGCTTGCAAGTAGTGAGGGGATGCAGCGGGTGGCGTTGGGCACGCATTGCGGGGTAAGAACTTGCAAGGTGGTTGAGGCAGATGGGCCAAATTATCTGATCGAAAGTGAGATGGGCGTACCACGGGTAATGCCGCGGACGATTGTACTGCCGGGAGTGGGCGATGTGGCAGGGGCTATGGTGAATGTTGGGAACCCACATTTTGTGTTGAGGGTGGAGACGGAGGACTTCAGTTCACATGGGATGAGCTGGCAGGTCTTGGGAGCGCAGATCAGTACCAGTCCACTGTTTCCCCATGGGACAAATGTGGAGTTTGTGCGGGTACTATCTGCGGACGAGATTGCATTTCGTATCTACGAGCGTGGCTGTGGCCCAACGACTTCATCAGGGACGGGGACATGTGCGTCCTCGTCAGCGGCGATGGTGCTCCATGGAGCCGAACGGACGCTGACAGCGCAGGCAGAGGGCGGTAGCCAGCGTGTGGTGTGGAAGGCGAATGATGCTGTGATGCATCTGACGGGGCCGGCGGAGATAATCTGCACTGGGGAGGTCTACGGCCTGTGACCACGAGCGAGGAGGGGGCGGAGACGCTGGGCCCAATCAGACCGGCTGCTTTGCGTCGCGGTGCACGGCTGGCAGTGGTGTCTCCGGCAAGCACGCCCAAGCCTGAATTAGTACAACGCGGGATGGAGTGGTTGCAGAAAGTTGGCTACGAGCCAGTGTTGAGTCCGCACGCGCTGGCTAGGGGGCCGTTGTATTATGCAGGAACGATACAGGAACGGGTGGCGGACCTACATGCTGCGTTTGCAGATTCGAGCGTTGATGGGATTCTGTGTACCCGTGGCGGATGGGGCTCGGCGGAGCTATTGCCTTATCTGGATACTGGCATGATCAAGAAGAATCCAAAGGTCTTTGTGGGGTATAGCGATCACACTTCACTCCACTGCTGGCTTCATAAGGTAGCAAATCTAGTTACATTTTATGGACCGATGGTTGCTGCAGACTTTGCACGCGAGGGTGGGGTGCATGCGCAGAGTTGGCAACACTGTTTTCGGGGTGGGAGCGGATGGACTCTGGGCCGTGCGGATGGGTTAAGGGTGCTGCGTGCTGGTGCCACGGATGGCGTATTGCGGGGAGGGTGCCTATCCATTCTGGCAGAGACGCTGGGAACTCCGTATGCAGCAGAGGTGAAGAACAGTGTTCTGTTTCTGGAGGACATTGGCACCAAGCCGTACCAGTGGGACCGGATGCTGGTGCATCTGAGGTACTCGGGGTTGCTTGATACGGTGCGTGGAATTGTATTTGGCGATATGAGGCAATGTGTCGCTGCGGAAGAAGAAGACTATCTGGAGCGCGCCATCCTGCATTCGCTGCGTGAGTTTGCGGGGCCTATTGCGATTGGTTTGTCGTGTGGACATGTGAATGGGGCAAATATTACGTTGCCACTTGGGGTTCAGGTCCGATTGGACTTGAATGATATGAGTGATCCGCAGATTGAGTTTATGGAAGAGGCCGTGCGCGGCCAGGTAGATTGAGGCGAGGATGCAGGGGTCAAGACATATTCATCTGATTGGAATTTGCGGGACGGCGATGGCGTCACTCGCTGGGATGCTGCAGAAGCAGGGGCATCGGATTACGGGCTCTGATGCGGCGGCGTATCCACCGATGAGCGAATTACTGGCCGAGTTGGGGATTCCGATTCGAGAGCCCTATTCGGAGCGGAATCTAGATCCGCGCCCGGATCTAGTGGTCGTGGGGAATGCCATCTCGCGCGGCAATGTCGAACTCGAGTTTGTGTTGGATGAGCGGATACCGTTCTGCTCGATGGCAGCCGTTCTGCATGACGAGTTTCTAGTGGGTCGGGAGTCGCTGGTAGTTGCAGGCACGCATGGGAAGACGACGACCACCAGCATGCTGGCGTGGATCTATGAAGTAGCTTCGCGGCACGACACAAGATTTGCACCATCGTTCCTGATTGGCGGGGTGGCAGAGAACTTTGGTACTAGTTTTATAGTTCGAGACAGGAACACAGAAGGGCAGCGGTCACCATTCCTTCTGGAGGGCGACGAGTACGATACTGCTTTCTTCGATAAGGGGCCAAAGTTTCTGCACTACTTTCCGGATGCAGCGATCTTGACTCATGTGGAATTTGACCATGCGGATATTTACGCCAATTTAAGTGCGGTGAAGACAGCCTTCAAGCGCTTTGTGAACCTGATTCCGCGTCGAGGCCGACTGGTGGCCTTTGACGGCAGCGAGAATGTAACCGAGTGTGTTGCAAAAGCATTCTGCACTGTGGAACGGTATGGGCTGGCAAAGGATTCGTACTGGAGGGTCTCAGAATTGCACCATGACGGGCCATGGACAACGTGGACTGTTACGCGTGGAGCAGAGCAATTTGCGCAGTTTCGATTGCCGATGGCAGGCGAGCATAATGCGATGAACGCAACTGCAGCAGCGGCGCTGGCGGCTGGGCAGGGAGTAACGGTAGACGATATTCAGGAGGCGCTGTCTACATTCCGGAGCGTGAAGCGGCGGCTCGAGGTTCGTGCTGAAGTCGGTGGCGTGACGATCATCGACGATTTTGCGCATCATCCAACGGCTATTCGAGAGACGCTCAGGGCACTGCGAGAGCGATATCCGGGACGGCGGCTGTGGGCGGTGTTGGAGCCGCGATCCAACACGCTTCGGCGGAATGTATTCGAAGCTGCGCTGGCAGAGAGTCTTGCACTGGCGGATCGGATAGCGATAGCTTCCGTGTTTCAATCGGAGAGCATTCCCGTGCAGGAGCGAATGCAGCCAGATCATGTCGTTTCGGCACTGCATGCGACAGGGAAGCCTGCAATGCTTTATGAGGATGCAGACGCTATCGTAGCTGCGCTGGCGGGCGAGGCTCGGCCAGGGGACGTTATTGCGATTATGTCCAATGGAGGGTTTGGAGGGATTTATGCCAAGTTGCCGCGGGCCCTGGAGGCGGCGGCGGGAAGTTGAGGGTGCTGCAAAAGGCCAGGGTGCGGTAGTCTACAGGTGGTATGTTTGCTACTTTGAAACTGGTTTTTGTTTATTTGACACTCGGGCTGCCCGCTGGCCTGCTTGGGATTCCGTATACGTTGCTGGTGGGTGATATCAGCCTCTTGTACCGGGTGGGAATATGGATTGCACATGCCGGGGTACGGGCGGCGGGGATACGTACGGAGATCGTTGGATTGGAGCATGTTCCCGCAGGGCGGAACTGCATTTTCATGTGTAACCACGTCTCGAATCTCGACCCTCCGGTAGTGTTGCCGTTGCTGCCCGGACGGAGTTCGGTGTTGTTAAAGAAAGAACTGATGAAGATTCCGCTGCTGGGCCGGGCGATGCGCATGGCAAAGTTTGTACCCGTGGAACGGGGCAGCCGTCGGGATGCTGCGAAGGCCAGTGTGGAAGCTGCTGCGGAAGCGCTGCGATCGGGATTGAACATCATGGTGTTCCCAGAAGGTACACGCTCAAAGGATGGGCGGCTAGCCGGATTCAAGAAAGGGCCATTTTATTTGGCGCAGGAGACGGGTGCGTGGATTGTGCCAATAGCTTTGTCAGGGACTGAGATGATGATGCGTAAGGGGAGCGTTGCGATTACGCCCGGGGTGGCTTTGGTGCAAGTGCTGGAGGCCGTGGATCCAGCATGCTTTACGACGCGTGAGGAGTTGATGGGCGCAGTGCGGTCGGCAATTGGTCGTGCGCTGCCAGCGTCTATGCAGCCGCTTTCGTAGCGGCGGATTCTTATCTGCTATTTGACGATAGCGTTGTAGCCGTCGGCGAGGAGTCGCAGCCGCATGGCGTCGGCGTCTTTTTTAGCGGTGAATGGGCCAACCTGAACGTGCAGGAGTTTGTCCTGAGGCTCCTGATGTATGGCTACGTCGTAACCATGACGTTGGAGGGCAGAGACGAGGATGTCGGCATCCTGTTTGTGCGAGACGGCCGCAATCTGTACGACGAACGAGCCGGTTGCCATGGACACAGGTGGAGTTGGGGTCGGCTTGCTTGCCGTGAGTGGTGCAACGGATGCAGCGGCGGGAGTGGCGGCCTCGGCAGGGTTATCGGTGGGTGATTGCTCGGTGGGAGAGTTGTGGCTCTCGGTGGCATCGGGTGTCGGCTGAGCTGTGCTGGTGGAGGATGTTGTTGGCGTGGCAGAGGTCCCTGAGAGTGGCTTGGTAGAACTGGACGATGCTGGGCCGGATGCGGTCTGGATGGAGGAGGGGCCAGACTGCGCCGAGCGTCGGCCCATCGAGTAGCCAAAGCCGAAGAATAGAGCACAGACGAGTGCAAGAGCGAAGAAGATTCCAAGAACGGTGGAGGTGCCAAGCGAGATCTCGCGGTCGTCGGAGTCGTTCAATTCCTGAAGGTTGCTATCGCTGTGATACTGACTGTTCACTGGCTATTCCTTTCTCTCTGGCGGAAGGTTTGCAGAACTTGAATGAATCGTATCTGGCGTTGGAGAGAAGGTCTTGTTGAAGAGATTCATGAGTTCCATGGGTAGTGGGAAGACAATGGTGGTATTTTTTTCGACACCGATCTCGGTAAGGGTCTGGAGATAGCGGAGTTGTAACGTCATTGGCTGGGTGGCCATGAGAGCTGCGGCTTCCACGAGCTTTGCAGCGGCGTTGAATTCGCCTTCAGCATGGATGATTTTGGCTCGACGTTCGCGTTCGGCCTCGGCTTGTTTGGCCATGGCGCGGAGCATGGATTCCGGCATATCGACTTGTTTGACTTCGACGGAGACAACTTTGACCCCGAAGGGAGCGGTGTGTCCGTCGATGATGGATTGGATGCGCTGGTTGAGTGCCTCTCGATGAGCGAGTAGACCGTCGAGGTCGACTTCCCCGAGGACCGAGCGGAGGGTGGTCTGGGCGAACTGGGAAGTTTGGTAGATGTAATTTGCAACCTCGATGACGGCCTTGGTAGGGTCGACGACGCGGAGCGTGATGACAGCATTGACTTTGAGGGTGACGTTGTCGCGAGTGATGACGTCCTGTGCAGGTACTTCCATGGCCTCCTGCCGGAGGGACACACGGACGATCTGGTCGAGGGGGCTGAAGACGAGAATAACCCCCGGACCTGCGGCGGCTTGTTTGACGCGGCCGAGACGAAAGATTACGCCACGCTCATATTCCTTGAGAATCTTGATGGAATTGAGTATGTAGAGAATGAGAATCGCGACGGCGAACAGGACTGGGATCGACATGGTGTGCAATGCACCTCTGGCTGGCAAACAAGTTTGCCAGCCAGAGCGATTGTAAAGCAGACGCTGAAATGATGTAGTCCGCGGACTAAAACCGAAGGAAGAAGCCGAAGCCAGGTTCCAGTGTATTTGTGTGCTGGTTGATGGTTAGATAGTTCTGGCCAAAGTCTGGGGCCTTGAAGAAGACCTGGCGAACTTGTACGCGAACGCCAAAGTGGGGGGAGAAGACGGTGTCTTCTACTCCAAGTGCATAGTAGTAGGCTGCGCGGGCCTGTTCGGGGAGGCCTTGGCCACCGAGGACAGTGGGTTTAAAGGCGATGGTACCGGCGCCTGCTGCTGCAAAGGGCTTGATGCCAAAGATTTGTCGGGGGTGGACGACGTAGCCGAGGGTGTACTCCGTGGCCTTGGTCTGGGCTCCGCCGATGATGGTCGAGGAGGGTGAGAAGTTTTCGGTGTAACGCGCGAATCCGTAGTTGAGTTCAAGTCCAACGTAGGGGGATTTGATGTAACGCAAGGTTACCAGTGGTGAGACGGTGGTACTGACCTTAAGGGTGATGGGGACATTCAGGTAGTTGGTTCCTGAGACAGCGCTCGTAATCTCACCCACGCCACTCACGGCAAGGTCCACACGAGACAGTTGGCGATCCAAGAATGATACGGGCGCCTGGGCGCGGGCTGATGATCCTGCGATGGAGGCCAAGAGGCAGACGACGGCACTCCATACAAACGACGGGCGAGACACATTCAGCATTAAGACGGAACTCCCTTTGGCGATGAACTTAATCTCTATAAGTTTACCTCGGGAGGAGGGTTATAACCGCGACAGGACGTTATTTGCTGGAATTGTGTGGCTTTACGAGGAGTAGGAGGTCCTGAACGCCTTCTACGCGTACGGTTGCTCCAGATGGCAAGGTCAGGTCTGATGGGAGGGTTGCCTGCCAGATTTCACCTCGGACTTCAACCTGACCAGAGGGGGTGAGATCGGTCCGGGCGATGGCTGGCGCGCCGATCATTGCGGTTGGGCCGGTGAGGACCTTGCTGCGCCGTGCGCGGAGAGCGATCCAGGCGAGCGCAAGGGAGATAGCTCCAAAGGAGATACCAGCGGCGATGGCAGTGGCAATGTGGACGCGGAGATCGGGGATGGGGCCATCGACGAGGGTGGCCAACCCGAAGATCAGTGCGACGATAGCGGCGAGTGCGAGGATCCCGTGGGTGGCAAACTTGGCTTCCAGAATGATGAGGACCATAGCGGCAAGAAGCAGAAGAACTGCGGTATGGCTGACAGGTAGCAGATTTAGGCCGAAGACGCCAAGAAGGAGGAGCAAGGTTCCCAGTGCCCCGGGCACGATGGTGCCGGGCACGTTGAATTCAAGGTAGAGCAGCAGCCCTCCGAGGACAACGAGAAGTACGGCGAGATCGGGATTTGTGAGCCTGCCCAGCAATCGTTCACGAAGCGAGGGGGGGAGGGTTCGTAAGGTCGCTCCGTGAAGGTGCAGGGTGACAGCGGGACCGTCGAAGCGTTGGAAGGTGCGTCCGTCGAGAGCGGCGATGAGTGCATCGTCGTTGGGTGCGACCAGGTCGATGAGTTTGAGTTGGAGCGCTTCGTCGGCGCTGTAGGAACGGGAGTTTCGGACTGCATCTTCGGCTGCCTGGACGTTCCGGCCGCGGCGGATAACGTAGGAACGGAGGAAGGCCGCGGCGTCGTTCTCCATCTTTTCTTTCAGGATGGGGTCCATCTGGGTGCCGCTGGGACCGCCAGCGAGGATAGGGTGAGCGGCTCCGGCGTTGGTTCCCGGTGCCATCGCGGCGATATCTGCGGCTTCGAGGAGGAAGAACCCTGCAGAGCCCGCGCGGCTGCCAGTGGGAGCGATGTAGACGGCAACGGGCGTTGGGGAGGACTCGATGTCCTGCACCATGCTGCGGGTGGAGTCGAGCAGGCCTCCGGGGGTGCCGAGGGAGACGATTACCAGTGCTGCGTGTAGATTGGCAGCTTCATGCAGGCCACGCTGCAGGTATCCAGCGGTGATGGGTTGGATAGTGTCGTGGATGGTAAGACGCAGGATGAGAGGAGCGGTTTGGGTTGGGAGTGGCTCTGATGATTGAGCTACTAAGCGCGAGGCCAGCGCTGCCAGGCAGGTGAGTAGGAGGAGCGGAAGTACCAACCGAACCGGGATTCTCATGGGATGGGACCTCGCGATGGAGCTTAGGGGACAGATTGTCCACGGGACTGGAGTGCTTGCCGCATTCCTTGTGCGGCTGAGTTATTGGGTTCGAGGTGGAGAGCCTTGCTTACGTCGAGGGCGGATTCCGACAGGTGGTTTGCACCGAGTTCGATGCGGGCAAGGACGAGGTATGCTGCCGCATTCGGTTGTAGCTTGATGGAAGCTTGCGCTTCGGATACCGCGTCGGTCGGGTTGCCGCTGTGTTCGCGTACCTGCGCAAGACCAGCGTGGGCGGCAGCGCTCTGGGGGCTGAAGCTAATAGCGGATTGAAACTCTTGCTCGGCTTCGGGGATTAGACCCTGGGCGAGATAGTCGTGGCCTTGCTGAATATACTCGGTCGCCTGCTGGGCCGGAGAGAGATTGGCCATGCGAAGGGCACGCATCTGGTCGAGTTGGAAGGCTGCCTGACGGAAGGATGCTTCGGAGTAGGTTCGGCGGATGCGTTCGAGAGGATCGAAGCTGTTGATGGCTGGTGTAGAGGTGGAGGTGACAGGAGCAAGGTTGCGCCCGGCTGCGATGCGGTCGCGGAGATCGGCTGCTTCGGTGTCGGAGGGATGGAGCTTGAGAGATGCATCGACTTCGCGCTGGGCTCCGTTGAAGTCGTTGCGGCGGAGGAGAGATACGGCGAGGTTGAAGTGGTAGTCGGCGTCGTTGGGATCGGCTGTGGAAGCACGCTTGAAGAGCGGGGTGGCGTCGTGTCCTTGACGACTGGCTGCTACCCCTTGATTGTTGACGACTTCAGGAAGGGGAAGACGGCTGGCGACGAAGGCGAACGCGGACTCTGCTTCAGCGTACTTTGCGGCGTTGAAGCGGGCAAGACCGAGGTAAAAGCCGGCTTCCAGGGCCAGGCGGTCGTTGGAAGGCACTTTACTGAGGGTGGTGGCCGCGTGGTCGTAGTCACGCTCGGCGTACTGAGCCTTGCCAAGGGCGAGCAGCGCGGCGGAGTAAGTAGGGGTCTCCTGAACGGCGAGTTGGAGACGCTTGATACGCTCCTGCGCTGAGTTGGCAGAGATGCCACGGATGTAGTTCTCAAAGGAGCTGAGCTTCACTCCTGATGAGGCGGAGAGAAAGGTCTGCAGGGCAACGCTGAACTTAGGATCGAGCTGGCGTGCGATCTTCCAGGCAATGGAGTTTTCGACATCGAAAAGACGCGCCAGATCGCTGGAGTCTGCCAGAGGCGCGGAGAGTCGGAGTTGGTTGATCTGGAGAACCTGCGCCTGAACAGTAATACGTCCGTTGTTGATGGTGTAGCTGCCAACAACGACATAGTCTGCGTCGAGGGTCTGCGCAATGCGGATTGTGGTGGCCCGGGTGGGCCGGAAGTCTACAGGGAGACCGAGGTGATCGAGAGCATACTGGCGGTCGTCGCGAGTGATTGTGAGAAAGCCAGCCGAGTTGAGGCGTTGATTGAGGGTGTCAGGGAAAGAGTCACCGATCCAGGCAAGATTCGGCTGGCCAGATCGGTTGTCGAAGGGCAGGACGAGAACCAGTCGTCCCCCTGTGCCACGATCATCTGCAGCGGAAGGATTCTGCGCGGTAGCGGACAGACCGGTGGCGAAAAGAATAACAGCGAGAAGCCACAGACGGCGCGGCGTGAAACGGATTAGGAGAGGCCTCAGCACACGTATGAGTATAGAGCGTCAGTGCAAGGAAGGAGGGATGAGCGCGGCGTTGACGATGCGGGGAAAACGGAGGATCGCGACCCACTCGCAGTTGCGACTGGCCTGCCAGAGGAGGTGGCCATGCAGGAGTGCAGCGGCCTGAACGGGTGGAAGGTCGCTATGGAAGTCGAAATATTCGGTGTCTGCGGTGCGGTTGAGTTTTCCCAGGTCGAGGTGGCCAGGCAGAGGCATGCATTTGGTGGAAAAGAGCAGGGCTGTGTCGAATTGACCGGGGTCGGCTGCAGCCTTCTGGATTTGGTCGAGCGAGAAGTTCTGGACGGCGAAGATCTTGATGGGGCGGCGAGTGTAGCCGATCTCTGGGCGGGCGAGTTCGGAGGTGGCGGGCCAGCCAGTGAGAACCGTGGCCTGGGGGAAACGATGCGCGATCATGGCGACGGCTTGCTGATGGAGGGCGATCATGTTGCGGTAGGTAAGGTTGTCTTCGGGTGCGAAGGTGTATGGAGGATTGATCCAGAGGGCCGAGAGGAAGGCAATCGCAGAGAGTGCGGCGAGCGCCCACCACTGCTGCAGGTGCCTGCGCCATACAGAGACGCAGAGGAGGATCTCCAGCGGATAGAGAGGTAGCAGGTATCGGGTGAGCAGAGCTCCACCGAGGATAGAGAAGGCGATGAGGTTGGCGATGAGTACAACGGCGATCGTGTGCCTCGCCGAACGGGGGAGAGAATGTGGGGCGTCGGGATTGGTGACCGGTATGAATAGCGCTGCCAAAGCACACAGAACGGGGACGAAGAGGTTCATGTGTATTGTCAGGTGTACGATCCGGTGCCAAAGCGAGAGCAGGATTCTGAGAGGACCCAGGTTGGCGGTGGCGTTGTAGCGGAGGAACTCGGGGTTGCCGAAGACGAAACCTGTGTGGTGGTAGTGGTAGGTGTACCAAGCTGCGAGCGGAATGACCGGGACGATGAGCGCGGCTAGCCTGCGGAGGCTTTCGCGGAATGCATGCGGGTCGCGACGGCGTTGGAGGAGCAGTACTGCTTGCCAGAGTGCAAGAGCAGAAGGGGCGACGATCGCTGTCTCTTTAGAGAGGGCCGCCAGAGAGAATAGTAGCGCAGCCATGACGGGATTACGGTTGGGGCGTTCTCCGGATGGAGCGAGATAGAAGGCGAGTGCCCAGAGAGTGAAGGCGGCGGCGAATATGTCGGCATGGGCAAGGGTACTCTGCGTGAACCAGATGGGGTACAGC
>DAICZO010000197.1 GCA_027311125.1 Acidobacteriaceae bacterium | reverse complement strand
GCCAAGTATCGGAATCATCGCAGCGCCCGCCCAGATCAACACAAACTGCAGCACCTCGTTGATAATGGCGGATCGCAATCCCCCCAGCATCACATAGAGCGCAACCGTACCCGCACCGACCCAGATGCTGAACGTGATATTCCAGCCCAGAATCGTCTGCATCACCACGGCCATGGCATACATATTCACGCCGCTCATCAGGATGGTCATCAGCGCAAAGGAGACTGCGCTTAACGCCCGCGCGCCTTCACCGAAGCGCAGGTGCAGATACCCCGGCACCGAGTGGGTCTTCGAGATGTAGTAGAACGGCATCATCACGATACCCAGAAACAGCATCGCCGGAATCGCGCCGATCCAGTACCAGTGCGCTGCCAGAATGCCATACTGATAGGCCGAACCCGCCCAACCCATCAACTCCAGCGACCCCAGGTTTGCCGAGACAAAGCTGAGCCCGGCGATCCACGCCGTCATCTCGCGTCCAGCCAGAAAGAAGTCTTCGCTGGTGTTGGCCTTACCCTTGGCATAGAAACCGATAAAGACCACCAGCGCGAAGTACAGCACCAGGATCAGCACATCGACCGGCGACAGCTTGGTCAATTGCTGGCCGGAGAGCAGGAACAGAGCCGCGGGAAATGACATACATCGTTTGACAGTTGCAACCCAGCTTTACCTGCAAACTGGTGCAACATCCTCTCCATCGAAATCGGTGACGAGCGCAGCCTGGAGCCATCAGCCAGACGCAGGTGGGAACACACTCCAGCGTGCAGTTTAGCTAACGTTGTCACTATATACAGAGCGTCGCAGCCGTGTAAAGTAAACCTTTACTTAACCCGCCCCTCTCGTGCTTCCCGTCGATTTCTACCCCTGGCCACCATACAGCACCGTGCTTGCATCTACACTGGGTACGGCGCACCAAGGCCTACCAAGGAGATCGTTCATGAACGTCCGCACCATCACTAGTCTCGCCTTTGCAACTGCTCTTACCCTTGCCACCACCACCCTGGGCGCCCAGACCGCCTCGCAGGATATGAAGAGTGCCGGCGCTGCCACCAAGGACGCTGCCAAGGATACCGCGCACGCCACCGAGGCTGCTGCTCACGACACCGCGCACGCGACGAAGAAGGCCTACCACAAGACCGCCGCCGCCACCGATCACGCCGCTGATGCCACCGCGCACGACACCAAGGTCGCCGCTAAGGACACAGCGCACGTGACGAAAAAGGCATAGCACAAGACCGCCGCCGCTACTGATCACTCCGCGGATGCCAGCGCCCACGACACCAAGGTCGCCGCGAAGGACACCGCCCACGCCACCGATAAGGCGTATCACAAATCCGTAAACGAAACCAAAAAGCTAGGGGAGAAGGTAGACGGAAAGTAGTCTGCTCACTGCAAAACGGCGCGATCTCGAATGAGATTCGCGCCGTTTTTATTGGTCTCAGGTCGATGCCCGCCACGATGTTGATTGCAGCCTCAGCGTGCAGACACCTGCATCGCATCCGTGTCCGGCCAAACCACTCTGGCGGCCAGGGTAATCAGCGCAATCCAGTAAACATCCGCCCCCAGCAGATGCACAATCTGCATCCACACCGGCGCCAGCAACAACACATCCGCCACACCCAGCGCACACTGGAATACCAGCAGCACCACCACCGCGGAGGCGAGTCTGCCAGCACCTGCGCGTCGGCCCTGCGCCACCAGCCACAGCACAAAGATGGCGGAGATGAGGGCACTCCCCGGGTGTACGCCACGCAAACGCAACAGCCAGGGTGATCCGGCGGCGAAGTCCTGCGCAAAGGCCGCGCTCAGCGACGACGAAGGAAACAGCGTGTCGCCCAGGGCCGCCAGCGAACCGCTCACCCCAACCACCATTGTCGCCGAAAGACCCAGCAACGCCCACAGTTTGCGCCCCCCGCGCACACCCAGTTCACGCCACATCTGTCCGCTCCGCAGCAGGATCGCCGTCATGGTCAGCGCACCCATCAGCAGCAGCGTGTTGCTCAGGTGGATCGAGAGCAGCACCACGCGTCCCATGGACTGGTTGCCAGTCACGTAGCCCAGTTTTACCAGCAGCGCACCCAGAAAGGCTTCGTTCAGCAGCAGCAGCATGGAGGCCACTGCCATCACCCGTGCCGCCTGTCCCCGAATCGTAGCGCGGAAGCTCCACACCAGCAGGCCGATCACGACAAAGGTCGATCCGCCGGTCATACAGCGGTGAGTAAATTCAATGATCGTATCGATACGTGGCGACAGCGGAATCACCTGCCCGTTGCACAGTGGCCAGTGGTTGCCACAGCCCGCGCCGGACTTGGTCGCCCGCACCAGCGCACCCCACAGAATGACCAGCACGTTGTACCAGACTACGCCCCACGCATAGCGCACCAGGGACGTTGGAGCTTGCTTCCGCATTACCGTTGTTGCCGTAGCCATGACCTTATTCTACGCGGCCAGCGCAGGCCGCAAAGGCGGGGTGTCGCTATCCGGCCGCCAATTCCTTGGCTCGCTGAGTGGCCCGCTTTACGGCCTTGATCAGCGTGACCCGCAAGCCACCTTCTTCCAGCTCCAGAATTCCGTCTACGGTACAGCCTGCCGGAGTCGTCACCGCGTCCTTCAGTAGCGCCGGGTGGTAACCCGTCTCCAACACCATCCGGGCAGAACCCAGAGTGGTCTGGGCCGCCAGCAGCGTGGCAACATCTCGCGGCAGACCAACGTTTACGCCAGCTTCCGCCAGCGCCTCGATGATGATGTACAGGAACGCCGGACCCGATCCGGACAAGCCCGTCACCGCATCCATGTGCTTCTCGTCGACCACCACCGTCCGGCCCACCGTCTGGAAGATGCGCTGCGCCACGGCCATCTGCTCCGGGGTCACAAAGCGTCCACCGCACAGCGCCGTTACGCCGGCACCAATCATGGCGGGCGTATTCGGCATCGCGCGAATCACGCCGAGTTCGCATCCCGCACAATCTTCAATCGAGCGTGTCTTCACCGAGGCCGCGAACGAGAGCAGCACCTTCTGGGCCGAGAGCACCGGCTTGATCTGTGCAATCAGGTCCGGCACCTGGATCGGCTTTACGCCCAGCAGAATCACGTCCGCCTGGCGCGCTGCCTCCAGGTTGTCGGTCGTCACCTCAACGCCAAACTGCACCGACAACGCCTGGGCCCGGTCCGGGTGCTGCACGGTCGCGAACACATTCTCCAGTGCCACCAGGTTGTTCTTCAAAAAACCCTGCAGCAGGATGCCGCCCATCTTGCCGGCGCCAAGAATCGCCACCTTCAGACCGGGCATCACCGCTGCCGATACCGGAATCACAATCGTCTCGTCGTTCATACTCAAAGGCTATCAGACCTACTTCGTTGCTGGCACCGGAGAGTTGACCGCGACCTTCTGCGCCGCAATCCACTGGTCGATGCGATGGTCCAGTACATCCATCGGCAATGCGCCCGAGTCCAATACCTGATCGTGGAAGGCGCGCAGATCGAACTTCGGCCCCAGCGCTGTCCGGGCCCGTTCGCGCAGCTCCAGAATCTTCAACTGGCCCATCTTGTAGCCCAGCGCCTGTCCGGGCCACGCAATGTAGCGATCCACCTCCGCCTGGATGTTGGTCTCGTCAATCGCGGAGTGCTCGCGGAAGTAGTCCACCATCTGCTCGCGCGTCCAGTGTTGTGAGTGGACGCCGGTATCCACCACCAGCCGGATCGCCCGCCAGATGTCTGCCTCCAGCCGCCCGTAGTCGCTGTAGGGGTCTTGATAGAAACCAATCTCCTTGCCCAGACGTTCGCTATACAGTGCCCAGCCCTCGGTGTACGCCGTGTAGTAGCTCTGGGTGCGGAACGTCGGCAGACCAGTGAGTTCCTGCGCGATCGAGATCTGCAGGTGGTGCCCCGGAATCCCTTCGTGATACGAGACCGCCTCCACCGGAGCCAGCGATCGCTCCGCAAAGTGATACGTGTTCACGTCCACGCGCCCCGGTCGGCTGCCATCCGGCGTGCCCTGATCGTAGAACGCCGCTGCCTGATCCTTCGCGATAAACGACGGCATCTCCACCACCTCCAGCGGAGCCTTGGGCAACCGTCCAAACAACTCCGGCAGCTTCGGCTTCATCTGGCCAATATAGCCACGGTAGGTCCCCAGCAGTTGCTCCGGAGAGGTCGGATGCTCCTTCGGATTGGTCTTCAGCGCAGCACTGAAACTCTTCAAATCCGCAAACCCCAGTTTGTGGACGATCACCAGCATCTCGGCCTCGTCGCGCTTCACCTCATCCAGCCCGATCTGGTGGATCTCCGCGGCGGACTTGGTCAGGGTCGTGCTCTGCCGCACCCGAAACGCATAGTAGGCATCGCCATCCGGCAGCGCCCACGCTCCTGGGTCCTTGCGGCCCTTGGGGATGTACTGGATCCGCATAAACTTTACAAAGCGCTGGTACGCAGGCAGTACGTCGGTGTCGATGGCAGCCAGCAGGTCGGTCGTAATGCGCTTCTGGTCGGCGGCGCTGATGGTCTTCGGAAACTTCTTCAGCGGCAGCGCAAACGGACTGTCGACAGCCTTCTGATCGGCCAGCGTCTGCGCCTGTACGGCCACTTTCTCCAGCAGATACGCTGGCGGCATCCGTCCGTCGTCCATCCCCAACTCCATGTTGGTTCGAATCTGCGAGAAGGCCGTGGGAATCTTCTTCAGCCGCGCAATATAGTCGTCGTAGTCCTTTACCGTGGCGAACTGCAGCTGATTGGCCAGTTGCGGCAGGGAAGTGTGCAACCCGTTGAACTGGTTCACCGGCATCTCCCACTCCTTGAAGCGTACGCCCTCCTGGTCATCGATCAGGCTGCGCAGCATCAACTCCGCCGACAACTTCTCCTGGTCCGGCAGGCCGTTGGTGTCGATCGCGCTTAGCCGCTGGATGTAGCCCAGCCCACGCTCCAGCGAAGCATTCACCTCCTTGGCGGAGTAGTCCGACAGTTGGTCGTTATACCGCTTGTCACCCAGTTGCGAGGCAAACTCCGGCGAGTGCTTCAGGTTGTCTTCCCATATCTCCGCGAACAGCGCCGAAAGCTCCTTGCTGCGCTCGGCCACCGACGCGCTCGCCGTCTTCGTCGCCGCCGTCTGTGCCCGGCCCGATGCCGTCAATCCGCCGCCTGCCAACACCAAAACCCCTGCCAGAACCACTACCGCTTGTCTCATGGGAATCCTTTAGCTTCGCCTGCCAGTGTAACGTGCAGCAGACTTTGCCATGCACCAGCAGGGTCAAAACCTCACAAGCGAACTCAACCCTGCATCCTCCCCGTGAGCCCGCCTTCCAGCATCCGGTACAGCGTAGAGCGGCTGATGCCCAGCATCTCGGCCGTCCTCACCTTGTTGCCCTCGCACCGCCGCAACACCAGCAGCACATGCCGCTCCATCACCTCCTGCAGGGTCATCCCCTGCATCGCGTCGGGCATCACATCGCCATACGGATCGGGTATCCGAAAGTTTTGCGCCGCGAGCGCACCGTCGTCGCTCTCCAGCATGGCCCGCTGGATCACGCCATCCAACTCGCGCACATTGCCGGGCCATCGATATCCCTGCAGCCGCTGCACCATCTCCGGCCCGAGCGGTACAACCTGCTTGCCCTCGAGCGCCGCGTACCGCCGCATCAGGTACTCCGCCAGCCCCGCAAGATCGTCCTTCCGCTCTCGCAGCGGAGGCACGTCAACCTCCACCATGGCGATCCGGTAATACAAATCCTCACGAAAGCGCGACACGCTGGCCAACTGCCGCAGGTCTCGGCTGGTCGAAGCGATGATGCGTGTCTCCAGACGCTCTGTCCCCTCGCCCGCTCTGCCTCCGCTGGCTTTGCTGCCAACCCGTTCCAGACGCCGCAGCACCTGCACCAGTTGGCCCTGCATCTCCAAAGGCATCTCGGCAATCTCGTCGAAGTACAGCGTCCCGCGGTGCGCGGCCAGCAGCAGGCTCTCCATATCGCCTGGTGCTGAGGGCAGATCACTTCCCGCACCGGTCCACTCCATCACCGTGTCGCGCATGCTCCCCGGGTCAAAACACACGAAAGGCCCGTCGGCATGGGGGCTCATTCGATGCAGCACACGCGCAGCGCACTCTTTGCCACAGCCGATCTCGCCCCGCAACAGCAAGGTTCGGTAGTGTGGCCCCAGCCGCTGCAACTGCGTCCGCAGCCGCCGCATCGCCACACTCTCGCCCACCAGCACCGCCTCGGCAAAGCGCTCAACGCTCGCCAATCCTGCCCCCGATGACGTGCCGGACCGCTCCCCGGGCACAGCACGTTCAACGGAATAGGAGGAGGTCGACATGACTACTCCCTACATCGGCGCAACACGAAATCAGGTGAGCTTCAAATAGAAAAACCGGACAGAGCACTGAGGTTAATCAGCACCATGTCCGGCTCAAACTCTATTCTCTGGAAGACTTTTACGCGGTCGTTGGAGCGCAGTAGGTATCGAACGCCCGCGCCAACTCTGCTGCAATCGCCGGTGCGGTCGAGGTCTCGATCGCCGAGCGCTGCATCAGGTACACCAACTGGCCGTCGCGCAGAATCGCAATCGCCGGCGAGGTCGGCGGATGTCCGCCAAAGTATCCACGCGCCCGCTCCGTGGCCTCCCGATCCTGCCCGGCAAATACCGTCACCGCATGGTCCGGCTTGGCCGTATGCTGCATCGCCAACCGTACGCCCGGACGCATCTTGCCCGCCGCACATCCGCAGATCGAGTTCACGACCACCATCGTCGTTCCTGGCTGCGCAATGGCTGCATCCACTTCGGCTGCACTACGAACTTCGCTTAGCCCGGCGCGAGTCAACTCTTCGCGCATCGGTATCACCATAATCTCTGGATACATATTCATCTCCTCGGTCGCGGGTGAAAGCCGCGCCTTCTACGATTGTACGGGCTACCCCGCCGCCACGCCACCCGGCACCCACGCTCAATGTTGTACTCTCTACCCGTGCCGCTTGCTTCCATCACCATCCAGCAACACGTCCCGCTGGCCCCCTACACCACCTTCGGGATCGGCGGGCCCGCTCGTTCTTTCTGCTCCGTCACGTCGGAAGATCAACTCCTCGAAGCCATCCACTTCGCACGCCAGCAGCAGCTCGCAGTCTTCACCCTCGGCGGTGGCAGCAACCTGCTGGTCAGCGACTCAGGCTTCGACGGACTCGTACTCCGCATCGCCATCGGCCCGCTGGAACCAGCACGCCTGACACTCGTCACCGGCCCCGACCACATCGACTTCCACGTCCCCGCCGGCATGGACTGGAACGACTTCGTCCAGCACATCTGCCAGCAGGGAATCACCGGCATCGAGTGCCTCGCCGGCATCCCCGGCTCCGTCGGTGGCACCCCCGTCCAGAACGTCGGAGCCTACGGTCAGGAGGTCGCCCAGACCATCCACGCCGTACGCGCCCTCGATCTTGAAACCCTCACCTTCGTCACATTGCCTCGCGCTGCCTGCGGCTTCAGCTATCGCCACAGCATCTTCAACTCCACCCAGCGCAACCGCTACATCGTCACCGAGGTCACCTTCCGCTTCAGCCCGCGCGCCACGCCCCACCTCACCTACGCCGACCTCACCCGCCACTTCGCCGCACAGATCGCCGCTGGCCACCCGCCTGCGCCCATCGACGTCTACCACGCCGTCCGCGAGATCCGTCACGGCAAAGGTATGTTGCTGGTCCCCGGCGAGCAGGACTGTCGCAGCGCCGGATCGTTCTTCAAAAATCCCGTCGTCCCCGCCGCTACCCTGGACCACATCGCCGCCGCCCTCAGCATCGATCCCGCCGCCATCCCCCGCTGGCCAGCCGGGCACGAAAGCATCAAGCTGCCCGCAGCCTGGCTGCTCGAACACGCTGGCTTCCCCAAGGGCTTCACCCTGCACCCGGACAGCCAGGCCGGCGTCTCCTCTCGCCACACCTTGGCCCTTATCAACCGCGGCCACGCCACCGCCGCCGATATCGTCCGCCTCCGCGACCACATCATCGCCGCAGTCCAGCAGCGCTTCGGCATCACGCTACAGCAGGAGCCAGTCCCACTCGGCTTCTAGTCGTGGGCGTGCAGCCTCGCCAGCAGCCGTGCCCGTTCACTCTCCAGCACCGTCTCCACCGGACCCTGCTCCATCACCTGCCCATCGGCCATCCGCACCACTTCTGCTCCCAACAGATAGCACTCCCCCACATCGTGCGACACCGAAAGCACCGGAACCTGCCACCGCGCCAGCCAGTCCCGCAATCCCACCGCGAGCTCATCGCGCAGCCTGCCGTCCAGTCCTGCAAACGGCTCATCCAGCAGCAGCATCGCCTTGTCTACGCGGTCGCCCACACCATCGAACGCCACCGCCGCAGCCACCGCCCGCGCTACCGCTGCCCGCTGCTGCTCCCCACCGCTTAGCTCCTTCGGCCTGCGCTCCGCCAGCGTCGTCAGCCGCATCAACTCCATCACCTCCACCAGCACCTGCCGCTCGTCCGCCGGATGCGACCCCCATCCCATCCCATACGCCACATTCTCCTTCACCGTCATCTGCGGAAACAGCCTGGCCGCCTGGGCCGCACTCCGCACTGGCCGCTTGTGCGTCGGCACAAACACACCCTCTGCCGTGTTGACCAGCGTCCGCTCCTGCGGCCCATACACAATCCTGCCGGTATCTGGCCGCACAAACCCCGCAATCGCCCGCAGTACCGTGGTCTTGCCGCTACCCGAGGGACCAAACAGCACCGTCCACGGCTGGGTCAGCGCAAACTCCACCCGCAGCGACAACGCACCCACGCGGTGCGCCATCGTCACCTCCAGCAGCTTGCCAGTCTGCGTCTTAGCGGACAACGTCGGCCTGCCTTCCGTTTGTCTTCTGCAACCCCGGCAGCAGGTAGATCGCCGCCAGCGCCACCAGCGACATCCCCAGCAGCACCAGCGCCGTCCGGTTCGCCGCCCCATAGTTGAAGTCTTGTACCTGGTCGTACAACGAGATGGACAACGTCCGCTTAGCCCCTGGAATATTCCCACCCAGCATCAGCACTACGCCAAACTCTCCCACCGTATGGGTAAACGCCAGCACCGCGCTCGTAAGCAGGGAAGAGCGCGTCAGCGGCAACACCACGCTCCGAAACGTCCTCCACGGCGAAGCACCCAGGCCAGCCGCTGCCTCCAGATAGCTCGCATCCACCCCGCCAAATCCCGCCACCAGCGGTTGCACCGCAAACGGCAGGCTGTAGATCGCCGAGCCAATCAGCAAGCCCGTAAAGCTGAACGCCAGCGGATGTCCAAACACCCGCATCAGCAATCGTCCCGGAGCCGTCAGCGGCCCCATCGCTACCAGCAGGTAGTACCCCAGCACCGTCGGCGGCAGCACCAGCGGCAGCGCCACCATCGCCTGCACCAGCACCCGACCCAGCCCCCGTCCCGAGGCGATCCACCACGCCAGCGGCAATGCCAGCAGCAGCAGCAGAGCCGTCGTGCTCAGCGCCAGCCGCAACGTCAACCAGAGCGCCTGCAGATCGAGCGCCTGCAGATCAAGTACCTGTAGAGAGATGAGTTGCATTCTCCCGTAAGTCTAACGGGTCGCAGGGACATTCAGCATGCCGAATGAGTGGGGATTTAGTGGACCGACACCAGCCCAAACGCCGGTAACTGGTTCTGCACCTTCTCCGTCAGCAGCCAGTCCAGAAACGCATGCGCCGCCGTCCGCCGGTCCGACCGGCTGAGCACCACCGCACACTGCCGAATCTCCGGATACGCCTGCGTGGGTACCAGCACATAGCTGCCAACCCGTTTGAAGTGGTCCGTACTCGCCAGCGTCAGCGAGATCAGGCCCAACTGCGCATTGCCCGACTCCACATACTGCCCGGCCTGCGCGATATTCTCCGCCGTCACCAGATGCGGCTGCGCCTGGTCATACAGCTTCAAAAATCGCAGCGCACTCACCGCCGCCCGTCCGTAGGGTGCATGCAGTTCGTCGGCAATCGCAATCGTCTTCACCCGTGGGTCCACCAGCGACTCAACGCTCAGCGGGTGGAACGGCGTATCGTTCCGCGTCCACACCACCAGTCGACCCCGTGCATACGGCACCGGACTGGACGTATCCGCC
>DAICZO010000195.1 GCA_027311125.1 Acidobacteriaceae bacterium | reverse complement strand
GCAAAGCACCCCGCCCAATCCCAACACCGAAATCCTAAGTGATTGCCATTCAACAACATATAAATCCAGCCAACGCCAGACCCGCTTAGCCGCCACCCCTTACCTTGTAGGATCGCGTTCAGCCTCTCCTCGCGTTCCTGCTGCCATTTCTCCCGAATCGTGCCTTATACTTGAGCCAGTTGAGGGACAGGCCACCCCGCCCCAGTCCGTGCATATGGAGTTCTGGCATGGCGCAGCAGCAGCCAATCCGCAAGCGCAACCCCGCTTCCGGATCAGACATCCCGGACAAGCTCTACTTCCGCATCGGCGAGGTCGCTCGTCTCTGCGACGTACCCGCCTACGTCCTGCGCTTCTGGGAGAGTGAGTTCCCCCAACTCAAGCCCAACAAAGGCGGTACCGGCCAGCGTCTCTATCGCCGTCGCGATGTAGAGACCGCCATGCGCATCAAGAGCCTCCTCTACGACGAGGGATACACCATCCCCGGGGCACGCCTCCAGATCAAGGCCGAAATGAAGCACAAGGAGCCGCAACTCGCTCTCCTCGTAGCCGACCCCGCCGCCGGCGTCGATCCGCAAAAGCTCCGCGCCCTGCAGAAAGATCTCCGCGATCTCCTCAAGCTGCTCTCCAAGCCAGCCGCCAAAGCCACCCTGCACCCCATTCGACCCATCCGCCAATCAGCCCCACGCGCCTCTACCAACAGACCCGATCTGCTCTTTCAACCGATGGAAAGTCCCCGCGAGGACTAAAGTCCCACTCAAACCATGAGTCACATCGCAAAATCAGACCGTCTCTCCCGCACCGCCCAGCGTCCCCACTCCTCCTACGACGACGCCCTGGCCGCCGTGCCCAGCTACGCCGGCGGAATCGTCATCCAATGCCAGTTCTGCTCCGGACAACTCTTTCGCCGTTCGCGGCTGCATTCGCCAGACTTCCTCGAACTCATCCAGTTCCGCTACCCCGTGCGCTGCCTCCGCTGCAGTCAACGCCAGAGCGTCAGCTTCAGCATCGCCGCCGTCTCCGTCCCCTCCCACATCAAGCAGCGGCGCGCTCGACGCGAACTGGCCCTCCACAAGCACTGGTCCGAGCCCGTAAAGAAAACCCCCCAGCCAGGTCACTCACACCCCGAGCCCAGCAACGACGCCACATCCTGAGCACCAGCTAAATCGCAATCCAGCCCGCATGGATCGCCCACAGCGAAAGACTCGCTACCACCAGCCACAAGGTCACCCCCTGCACCAGCGGACGCACACCAACCTGACGCAGCGTGTCCCGCGTAATTCCAGTCCCAATCAGGAACAGCACCACCGTCAGCGCAGACCGCCCCAGCTTGTTCAGCGCGACAAACATCGCCACCGACTGCTGCACATAGCGCGGCACAAACGACGCCAGCACCGCCGCAAAACCCAGGGCAGGCCAGAAATAGTCGAGATTGCGCTTGATGAAGTTCATCCGGACCCTGCCAGGCGAAACGACTGAGCCCGTCGGGTTCAGATCCTGCCTCCTTTGCTACAGG
>DAICZO010000191.1 GCA_027311125.1 Acidobacteriaceae bacterium | reverse complement strand
GTTGTGGCGGCGGAGACGATGGCGTTGAGAGAGGCGGGATTGAGAGAGACTTCTCCAGCGAGGACGCGGTGGATGGCTGCGATGAGTTCGGACGGAGGGCTGTGCTTGAGGAAGATGCCGGCTGCGCCGAGTTGAAGGATGCGGAGGGTGTCGGCGTCGCTGAGGCCAGCGGTAACCATGAGGATGCGACCGGAGAAGTTGAGTTGGCGAGCGGCCTCGAGAAAGCGGAGACCGGTTTGCTCGCCGAGGTCAAAGTCGAGGAGGACGACATCGACGTGGGTGTGGCGGAGGGCCTGAAGTGCGGCGTCGGCGGAGGGGAAGTCGCCGGCGAGGGTGAAGCCGGGCTCGGCTTCGAGGAGACGCTTGAGGCCTTCGCGAAAGAGGCCGTGGTCGTCTACGAGGAGGAGGCGGATGGGGGCTGGAGGTTTGGTGAGCATGGTAGGTTAGCTGGTTGCGTGAGTGGTGGCGGAGAGGTGTGTGGGAGTGGGCGCGTCGGGTGCGGTGGCTAGTTCGACGAGGAAGGTGGCACCGAGGGGTGTGGGCTGGAAGCGGAGGTCGCCTTTGAAGGAGCGCATGAGTGCGCGGGAGAGGAAGAGGCCGAGGCCGGTCTGGTGGGCCTGGGGCTGGAAGGGTTTGAAGAGGAGTTCTGGGGAGCGGACGCCGGGGCCGTTGTCGGCGATGGAGATGACGACTCCGTGTGGGGCGGACTGAGCGTGGATGGTGAGGAGGCGCGTGGGTTGGTTGGCCATGGCGGCCTGACTGTTGCGGCTTAGGTTGAGGAAGACCTGGATGAGGCTTTGGCGATCGGCCCAGACGGGTGAGAGGTGGGGTTCGATGATCCAGTGATCCCGGATGTCCTGCTCGTGGAGGGTGGGGCCGATGATGACTCGGAGCTCGTCGAGGAAGGAGGGGAGATCGAGTGGCACAGCCTGGTTGGCGGCCTGGCGGAGATCCATCGAGGCGATTTGCTCGAGCGCGAGGACGAGTGTGCCGAGGGCTTCGAAGTCCTGGTCGCCATCAAGGGTGTGGCGACGGGCGAGGTTTTCGTGGACGAGTGCGATGGCTCCGCAGACGTTGCGGACTTCGTGGGAGACGGCTCCGACGAGGATGCGGGAACCGGCGAGGAGATGGTAGAGGTTGGCTTCTTCGCGGTCGCGCATGTCTTGCGAGGTGTCGACGACGATGGCGGTGAGGCGGGGTCCGGCGGAGGTGAGGTAGGTGGAGAACCAGATCTCTGCCATGAAGGGCTCGCCGTCGCTGCGATGGCCGCTGCATTGCATGACGGTGCGGAAGGATGGCTGGCCGTGGCGGAGCGGAGGTACGGTGGCGAGGGCAGGGAGGTAGGTTTGTACGGTTTGTCCGGCGAGGGTGGCGGCCGGGAGTGCGAGGAGGCGGTGAGCGGCGTCGTTGGCGAGGAGGATGGTGCTGTTGGCGTCGATGGTGAGGATGGCTACGGGACTGCTGTCGATGAGGACGTGAAGCTGCTCCTCGGCGTCGCGACGGGCGATGATTTCGTTTTCGACGTCGGTGAGATGGAGAGCGGCACGCTGGCGGCTGAGGACTCCTTCGCTGACGTAGAGGCCGAAGCCGCAGAAGGCGAAGAAGTAGAGGAAGTCGCGTGGGATGCCGACCTGGGGGGTCCATATGAAGCTGTCGAAGAGTTCGGCGAGGAAGGTGCAGGCGAGTGCGACGAAGACGATGCATGTGCGCGAGAGGACCGTTGCGGCGAGCGCGACGGGGAGGAGATAGAGCAGTGAGAGCGGGGTTTCGGCAGGGATGGCCCAGTCGGTGATGGCGATGAGTGCGGTGAGTAGCGCTGCGGTGGTGAGGATGGCCGCACGATTTTTGCTGAGGAGCGGAAGGACCATGGGGCGTTGTGTCCTGCAGGAGGTACTGCGATCAGGTTACGTGAAAGTGTATCCCGGGAGCGATTCGACTATCTAAAGATAGAAGCCTGATATCGACGGAGACGATTTGGTGCAAGGGGAGTTCCTATAACTTAGAAGATAAGGCTGATGATGGCTGGGTTGTGGTGGGAAGTTTTACGAATTCTTTATGGCGTTTCGAGGCAAGCTGAATGTAGTGATTGCTTTGCAGATGAAGCGGGTTGTTGGCGCAGTTGTGTTGATGGTGTGCGTGGTTGAGCTGAAGTGATGAAGCTAAAGGATAGCGAATGATGAAGGTATGGACCGGACGGACCGCGGTGGTTGCGTTGCTCTCGATTGTGACGATGACAGGATGCAAGAGCGCGGCGAAGAATGAGGCTGCCGAGGCTCCTCCGGCGGCGAAGGTGGAGAAGACCGGAGACCTGAATGTGATCCAGGTGGACCATGCTGAGCGGTTTGCGTTGACGACGGCGACGGAACGGAAGGCGGTATCGACACTGAATGTGACGGGAGCGGTGAATCCGGATGTGTCGCGTACGATTCCGGTGATATCGCTGGCGAATGGCAGAGTGGTGGAGGTGTTTGCGCGGTTGGGCGATACGGTGAAGAAGGGCCAGTTGCTGATGGAGGTGCAGAGCACGGATGTGTCGGGGGCGTTCGACCTGTATCTGAAGGCGGTGAATGACGAGCGATTGGCGCGGACTCAGTTTGACCGGGCGAAGACCCTGTTCGATAAGGGTGCGATTGCGAAGTCGCAGATGGAAGTAGCGGAGAACGCGGAACTGGATGCGAAGACCGACCTGACGGCAGCGGAGCAACAGTTGAAGGTGCTGGGAGTGGACAAGGCGAATCCGACGGCGGCGGTGAAGGTGTATGCGCCTTCGAGCGGCGTGATTATTGCGCAGAACGTGACGAACGCGGCGGCCGCGGGCGTGACGCTGTCTGGTTCTTCGACGGCGTTTACGATTGCCGATCTTTCGCATGTGTGGATATTGTGCGATGTGTTTGAGAACGATCTCTCGATGGTGCACCTGGGGCAGGTGGCGGAGATTCATCTGTCGGCTTATCCGGACAAGACGTATCGGGGGACGGTGAGCGATATTGGTGCGGTGCTGGACCCGACGGTGCGGACGGCGAAGGTGCGGGTGCAGGTGGAGAATCCGGGGATGGTGATGCGGGTGGGGATGTTCGCAACGGCTACGCTGCACGGGCAGAAAGAAGAGTCGCGGACGGTGGTGCCGGCGACGGCGGTGCTGCATCTGCAGGATCGTGACTGGGTGTTTGTACCGATGGGGAGTGGACAGTTTCGGAAGACGGAGGTTCGTGCGGGCGACATGATTGCGGGCGGGCAGCAGGAGATTTTGTCGGGGCTGACTGCGGGACAGCAGGTGGTGGAGAAGGCACTCGATCTGCAGAATTCGGCGGCCCAGTAATGATCAAGAACCTGGTTGATTTTGCGCTGAACAATCGATGGCTGGTGCTTGGAGCGGCGATTCTGCTGTTCGGATGGGGCATTCTGTCCTTTCATAATCTGCCGGTGGAAGCGTATCCGGATGTGGCGAACAATTATGTGACCATCATTACGCAGTGGCCGGGACGGGCGGCGGAAGAGGTGGAGCAGCAGGTCACGATTCCGATCGAGATCCAGATGGCCGGGATTCCGCATATGGTTCATCTGCGTTCGACGACGCTGGCGGGATTGTCCAGTTTGACGCTAGTGTTCGATGACGACTCGGTGAACGACCGGAACCGCGAGAAGGTGTTGGAACGGCTGGGACAGGTGACGCTGCCGACGGGATTGCAGCCGCAGATTGGAACGGACTACAGCCCGGTGTGACAGATCATGTTCTTCCGGCTGACGAGTACGAATCCCAAGTACGACAACATGGAGTTGAAGTCGCTGGAAGACTGGACGATCGAGAAGCAGTTCAAGTCGGTTCCGGGCGTGGTGGATGTGTCGAGCTTTGGGGGGAAGACGCGTGAGTACCAGGTGCGAGTGGACCCCAACAAGCTGGTGTCGTATGGGCTGAGCATTGCGCAGGTAGAGCAAGCGCTGACGAACAACAACATCAATGCCGGTGGCAACTTTATTGAGCAAGGACAGCAGCAGGTGAACGTGCGGGCGGTGGGCCTGGTGCAGAATGTTCACGATATTGAGAATGTGGTGTTGAAGGCACAAGCGGGGACGCCGGTGCGGATTAAAGATATCGCGGTGGTGTCGCAGGGAGCGCGGATTCGGCTGGGGCAGATGGGATATGCGCTGCACCGTGAAGATGGAAAGATTGTCGATGATGGCGACACGGTGGATGGGATCGTGCTGCTGCTGAAGGGGGCGGATGAGGACCCGACGCTGGAGGCGATTCACGAGAAGATCAAGGAGTTGAACGAGAGGATTCTGCCGCCGGGTGTGAAGGTGGTACCGTATCTGGACCGAAGCGATCTGGTGCACTACACGACACATACGGTGATGCATAACCTGACCGAAGGCATCGTCCTGGTTGTGATTATTCTGTTTCTGTTTTTGGGGAATGTTCGTGGGGCGTTGATTGTTTCGTTGACGATTCCGTTTGCGCTCTTGTTTGCCTCGATATGCCTGGATCTGCGGCATATTCCGGCGAACCTGTTGTCGCTGGGGGCGCTGGATTTTGGCATGGTGGTGGACGGAGCGGTGGTGATGGTGGAGAACATTATTCGCCACCTGGGACGACCGAATCCGCAGGGGCGCACCTCGCTGGAGCGGATTCGTGAGGCGACGCATGAGGTTCAGCGCCCGGTGTTCTATGCGATCGGGATCATTATTACGGCTTATCTTCCGATTTTTACGCTGCAGGCGGTGGAGGGCCGGTTGTTCAAGCCGATGGCCTGGACGGTTGCGTTTGCGCTGCTGGGTGCGTTGATTTTTTCGATGCTGCTGGCGCCGGTGTTGTCGAGTTTTCTGTTTCAGAAGGGTGCAAAGGAGTGGCACAATCCAGTGCTGAACTGGATTACGGATCGGTATCGGCATTCGGCTACGTGGGCGATTGAGCATCGGGTGGTGACGGTGAGCGTGGCTGGATGTGCGCTGGCGTTGTCGGCGTTTCTGATGTTCAGCGGCGTGATTGGTTCGGAGTTTTTGCCGCATCTGGATGAGGGTGCGATATGGGTGCGCGGGACACTGGCACCGAGTGAAGGGCCGACGGACAGCGTGGCCGTGATGGAGAAGGCACGGTTGACGCTGGCTTCGTTCCCTGAGGTGACGCAGGTGGCGAGCCAGACGGGTCGTCCGGATGATGGTACGGACACGACGGGGTTCTTTAATACGGAGTACTTCGTGGACCTGAAGCCGAAGGAGAAGTGGCGGCCGGTGTTCCATGAGAATAAAGAAGAGTTGATTGCAGCGATGAATCGGGAGTTAGTGAAGACGCCGGGAGTGATTTGGAATTTTTCGCAGCCGATTTCGGACAACGTGGAAGAGGCTGTGAGCGGTGTGAAGGGCGAGTTGGCGGTCAAGATTTATGGCGACGACCTGAAGCAGTTGGAGAAGACTGGCGACGAAGTTGTGAATGTGATGAGCAAGGTGAGGGGAGTACAAGACCTGGGGCTGTTCCGTGTGATTGGCCAGCCGAACCTGAACTTTGTGGTGGACCGGCAAGCTGCGGCGCGGTACGGGATTAATGTGTCCGATGTACAGGACGCGATCCAGACGGCAGTGGGTGGGAATGCGGTGACACAAGTGCTGCGGGGGGAGGCGCGGTATGACCTGGTGGTGCGGTATCTGCCGCAGTACCGCAACACGGAAGAGGCGATCAACGACATACGGCTGCTGTCGCCGTCGGGGGAGCGGGTATCGTTGGCGCAACTGACGAAGGTGAAGACAGAGGATGGCGCAGAGGAGATCTATCGTGAGGGTGGACAGCGGTACGTCGCGATCAAATACAGTGTGCGCGGACGTGATCTGGGGAGCACGGTGGAAGAGGCTATTACCAAAGTGAATGAGCAGGTGAAGCTGCCAACGGGCTACAAGATGGATTGGGCCGGTGAGTATGCGAGCCAGAAGCGGTCGTCGCGGCGACTTCTGATTGTTCTGCCCATCACGATGATTATTATTTTTGTGATTTTGTACACGATGTTCAAGTCAGGCAAGTGGGCGCTGCTGATCCTGGCTAATGTCGCGATGGCTCCTGTGGGCGGGTTGCTGGCGTTGCTGCTGACAGGCACAAACTTCAGCGTGTCGTCCGGGGTAGGGTTTCTGGCGTTGTTTGGGGTGTCGGTGCAGACGGGTGTGATCATGCTGGAGTACATCAACCAGTTGCGGGTGCAGGGCCATGCGATTGAGGCGGCTGCGGTGGAGGGTGCGGTGCTGCGGTTGCGACCGATCATGATGACGATGCTGGTGGCGACGCTGGGACTATTGCCCGCAGCGACTTCGCATGGGATTGGATCGGACTCGCAACGGCCGTTTGCGATTGTGATTGTGGGTGGATTGATTGGCGCACTGGCGATCAACGTGTTTTTGCTGCCGACGCTGTATGTATGGATTGCACGGGATACGGATGTGCTGCCATCGCCGGAGTTGGAGTTTGAGAATTGAGCCACGGTGAGCGTTGGTTGGTAGAGGACGCTGGGCACAAGTTGCTTGCCACAGGAGAGAACAGAATGGCGAGGATAGGGACGATGTTGCGGAAGAGCAGTGCAAGGTTGGCGTGGGTGCTATTGTGTGTGGCCAGTGCCGGGTACGCGCAGACGCCAGTGAGTACGAACGGCGCGCTGACGCTGCAGCAGGTGTTGGAAGTTGCGCGGCAGAAGAATCCGCAGTTGCTGGGGGCTGAAGAGAACTTGCAGGCGGTCAGGGCGCAGGAGGTGCAGGCGGGTGTGCGTGCGAACCCCTACTTTACGTTGTATGGAACGAACGTTACGCTGCCGGCGCAGGGTGCATCGAATCCGTATGCTTACTCGGCCCAGGTGAGCCGGCTGTTTGAACTGGGGGAGAAGCGGCGGTGGCGGCTGGATGCAGCACGATCGACGACCATGCAGACGGCTGCGCAGGTGCGCGATCAGCAACGGCAGACGATGTATGCCGTGAAGACTGCGTTTACGACGATGTTGATTGCGAAGGAAGCGGTGAAACTGGCGGATCAGAACCTGACAGATTTTCGGCGCGAGGTCGCCATTAGCCAAGACCGATACAAGGCTGGCGATATTGGAAAACTGGACTTTGAGCGACTGGACCTGCAGTTGTCGCAGTTTGAAAGTGACGCTGCTACCGCAAAGCAGAATTTGCAGCAGGCGAGCTATCAGCTGCAGACGCTGCTGGGCTATTCGCAGTTGAGTGACGATTTCGACATTGTGGGGGACGTGTATCCGCCGGTAGTGCATGAGACGCTGGCCTCGTTGGATCAGAAAGCTGTGGCTGCCCGTCCTGACTACCAGGCGACGCAAGCCGCGGTTTCCGTGGCAGATGCGAATGTGAAGCTGGCGCGAGCGTATGGGCTGACCGATCCGACGTTGGAGGGTGAGTATGACCGGAGCGGAACGTATAACTCGGCTGGATTCAGCATTAATATTCCGTTGCGGATCTTCGATAGGAACCAAGGGAATAAAGAGACTGCACGGTACCAGGCGCAGGCAGTTCGGTTTAGCGAGACGGCTGCGCTGAATCAGGTCCACTCGGACGTGGCGCAGGCGTGGGTGGGATACACGCTGTCCAAGTCGCTATCGGACCGGTACAAGGATCATTATCTGGATGAGATGAAAGATGTTGTTTCGATTGCGCAGTTTGCGTATGACCATGGCGGGATCGCGTTGATCGATTATCTGGATGCATTGCGTGACTCCAGAACGACGACAGCAAATGCGCTGGCGGCGTATGGGCAGACATGGATGGCGATCCATCAGTTGAGCCTGGCAAGTGCGACCGAGGTGCTGCCTTAGTTGCCTGGGGAGCGCTGGCAACGTGCGTTCGCATCGGATGGATTTTTTTCGATAACTATATATCGGTAATGTCGAGCTCGAGACGGCTGCGATGAGTAGGTGCGGCGGTAGCGATTCGTGGGTGAGTGTGGGTTGATATTGAGGGCTTTGTGAGGCGATAGGCGGGTAAGTGGGCTAAGTGCAACTTTCGGGTGATTTCTGCGCAAAAGTATGCAGGTTACTTTTGGGTCAGATTTTGCGGCGCAATGATTGTGCCTTAGGAGCCCTATGACATCTCCGTGCCTTCGTTCCGTAGGACGCGCTGTATCACACCTCTTTCGCAGCCACATTGGCTGCTTCTTGGCTATCGTGATGATCGCGCAGATGACTCCGATGGCGCGTGCGTTTACGCCTGCGGCGACGTCGACTACGTTGACGATCTCGTCGAGCGTGGTGCCGTACAAGACGCCGATAACGCTAACTGCCACGGTGACGGCTGCAGGCGCGCCGGTAAGCACGGGCGTAGTGATCTTTTGTGATGCGACCGCGGCATTTTGCGAGACGAACTCGGCGCTGGCGACGGTTCAAGTGACGAGCCCGCAGGCGACCGCAGCGGTTAAGTTGGGCAGTGGTCCACTGGGTGTACATAGCTACAAGGCGCTGTATAAGCCGAACAGCAGCTATGCCGGAAGTCTATCGAATACGGTTTCGTACACGGTTTCGGGTACGTATGCATCGAGTTCGACGATCAGTTCCACGGGGAGTGTGGGGAGCTATACGTTGACGGGTGGAGTGGTTGGAGTTGGGTCGACTACGGTAGGGCCCAGCGGAGATGTAACCTTTCTTGATACAAGTACTGGCAACAAGGTTTTGGGAACAGAGCCGCTGGGGATGTCGGTGTTGAGCAATGCTTTTTACAGTGCTCCTGGATCTCCCTTTGCAATTGCTACGAGCGCGACGACGGTTCGTTCGGTTGCGATTGCGTCGGCATTTTTGAATAACGATAACTATCTTGATGTCGTTACTGGCGATTCGCTGCAGACGATTACTGTGTTGTTGGGTAATGGCGATGGCACGTTTCAGCCGAAGACGAATTATCCTGGTTGTCCGTCAGGGCTGGCGTTGAAGATATTGCTGGCTGATTTTAATCGTGATGGATATGCCGATGTTGCTTTGGGTTGTTCGGATGGAACTAATGGGAGTTTGACGATTTTGCTGGGTAAAGGGGATGGCACGTTTTTAGCGCCTACTTCTTATACTGCGGGTGATGTGGCTGGTATCGCATTGGGAGATTTTAACGGCGACGGCATTCTGGATATGGCAGTGACGAATCACGCTCAGAAGAACGTGATGATATTTACCGGGAAAGGTGATGGTACGTTCAGCGCCGGCGTGACAGCGCTTTCCACTGTAGCGGTACTACATGACATTGTGGTTTCAGATTTTAATGGCGATGGTCGAGACGACGTGATCTATGCCGTGAATACTGCTGTGGCTAATAGCTCTTTGTCGGATTTATATTTTGCGGCTGGCAATGGTGATAACACCTTTCAGACTCCTGTTCAGATTGCATCCCAGGTTGGCGAATTTCTTACTACGGGAGACACGAATGGTGACAATATGGCTGACGTCATCTCCACAACCATCACAGGGACCACCTCTACGAATACCGTTGGAAATACGCTTTTCGTTTTGATCGGCAACGGCAACGGAACGTTTAAGCCTACGGTGACTTACCGTTCTGATATTCCTTCTGACCCTCATTTGACGGATGTAAACGGAGATGGGAAGCCAGATATTATTGCGGGAGGAAGTTATGGCGCCGATGTATATCTGGGTAATGGTGATGGGACGTTTCAGCCATATATTGAGCCATCCATTGGCGGGTTCTCGCTGACGTATGCGGTTAATGCCGGGGACTTCAATAACGACGGCAACGCGGATTTGATTGGAACGGATGCGCAGTCTCCGCGGGCGGCTGTCTCGCTCAGTGAAGTGCAACAGAGTGCCGTTAGTGCTGCGTTGACGGGAGTGGCGATGCTTCCGCTGGGTAGCGGCACGCACTATGTTGATGCCAGCTATGGTGGTGACTCGATCTATATGAGCAGTGTGTCGGCGACGACTCCGTTGTTGGCTGCTCCGGCTCCGACGACGTTGACGTTGGGCGCTACGCCTTCGTCGGGGACGCTGCTGGGGCAGTCGGTGACGTTGACGGCCACACTCTCTCCGTACAGTGTTGGGCCGCCGAATACGACGACGGATGGCGAGACGGTCAATTTTTACAATGGCAGCACGTTGCTGGGTAGCGGTGTGTTGAACCATGGAATTGCCACGCTGGCGACTTCATCTCTGCCTGCGGGATCTGTGCCTTTGAAGGCTGTGTTTCCGGGAGATGCGAACTATCTGACCAGCACATCGAGCACTCTGAATGTGACGGTAACGACGATCATTCTTTCGTCTACGGTGAATCCCTCGACCTATGGCCAGACAGTAACGTTTACGGCCTCGGTGGTTGCTGGAGCTACTGGTACTGTGACGTTCAAGGATGGAACTGTGGTGCTGGGAACAGGAACGATCTCTGGAACCACGGCTACGTTCACGACATCTACGCTGGCTATCGGGATCCACGATATTACGGGGGTCTACAGTGGTGACACCAGCCATGCGACCGCGACATCGCCGGTGTTGGCGCAAGAGGTAGACAAGGCTACCCCGACGCTGGGTCTGGCTACTTCGGGAGCCAGCACGTATGGCGGCGCAGTGACAATTACAGCTACATTGCCAGCGGGGCCCACGGGGACGGTGACGTTCACGAGCGGGACGGTGACGCTAGGCTCTGCACCTGTTAGCGCTGGTGGAGTGGCGACGATTTCGACCAGTGTGCTACCGACGGGTACCGATGGGATTACGGCGACGTACAGCGGCGACACCAACTACAACACGGCGACAGGATCGGTGCAGCAGACGGTGAACAAGATTGTGCCGACGGTTGCTGTTTCCACCTCGGGGCCGAGCACGTATGGCGGATCAGTGACGGTTACTGCGACGCTGCCGGCGGGTGCCACGGGTACGGTGACGTTTATGAGTGGGACGACTAGCCTGGGGAGCGGGACGGTAAGCTCGGCCGGAACGGTCAGCGTGACTACGACTACGCTGCCTGGTGGCACTGACCCGATTACGGCAAGTTACGGTGGTGACACCAACTACACTGGTGCTACTGGTACGGGAAGCCAGGTTGTGAGCAAGGGGACGGTGACCTCTACGCTGACGTCGTCTTTGAATCCGTCGGTTTCGGGTAACTCAGTGACCTTTACGGATACGTTGCCCTCTACTGTGACTGGTACGGTTACATTTACCAGTGGCGGTGTCACTCTTGGCACGGGAACAGTTACAAATGGTGTCGCTACTGTCACCTCGACAAGCTTACCTGCTGGAAGCGACGTGGTTACAGCGACTTACAACGGTGATTCGAA
>DAICZO010000181.1 GCA_027311125.1 Acidobacteriaceae bacterium | reverse complement strand
GTGCTGATCTTCAGCGGCTTCCGCTCGGTGTCCCGCACCATCCCGCCCGGCACCGGATCGAACACCACCGCTGGCGCCACACTGTTCTCCAGCTTCAGCCCGCGGATCGCCACCACTGCATCCCGCTGGTTGTTCAGCCCCTCCAGCATCACCTTCTTCTGCTCTGCGGTCAGCGCGATGCCGGCAATCCCCGCCGCTGCATCGATCATCTCTACCGTGATCTTCGGCAGCGCATGGCCTTCACTCTCCGCGCTCTTCGCCACCCCGCTGCTCTGGGCCTCCGCCGCAGTCGCCAGCCCCAACAGCACTCCCGGAAGCAACGTGTTGCCAACGCCAACCGCCGTGCACGCAGCAAGAAATCGCCGGCGCCCCCCATCCTGCAAAACCTGGTTTTGTCCCATGCGAAAGATTATCGCATCGCCTCCAAACCCACAGTTCGGCACACAAAAAATAGGGGTCAGCCGAACCCACCGGCCAACCCCCATTCTCCTTGGACTGCCTGCAGACCCTAGATATCCAGGTTCTTCACATCCAGCGCATTCTCTTCGATAAACTTCCTGCGGCTTTCGACATCCTCGCCCATCAGCGTCGTAAAGATCTCCTCACACGCCGCAATATCTTCGAGCTTAACCTGCAGCAGCGTGCGCCGCTCCGGATCCATCGTCGTCTCCCACAGTTGCGGAGCCGTCATCTCGCCCAGGCCCTTGTATCGCTGCACCTGGTACTCCTTGCGCCCCTGCTCAATCACATACTCGAACACTTCACGAGCCGTCTTCTTCTCGACCGGGTCCTGCGCAGCCCGTGCTCGCTTGCTCGGCTTGGCCTCGGCCACCGTTTCCGTCGCCGCTGCGTCCGCGCTTACGCCCTCTTCCGCCGCTGCATCGTCCGCTTCCTCCGCAGCCTCCTGCTTGGCCGTCTTCACCGCATACTCGATAAAGAACGGTCCCTTCAGGTAGTCCTTGATCTGCGCATACTTGCCCAGCAACTGCCGCGTCTCCGCTGCATTGGCCAGCGCCCAGTCCAGCTTGCGCACCGCACCCTGCGAGTCGGTAAAGCTCACCGACCACGTCTGATGCTCTTCATCCAGCACCGGCTCGCCGACAGCACGGAACTGGTACTCCTTCACCAGCGCCTTCAGCCGCGTCTGCATCTCCGCCAGCTTGGCCTCGCTCTGGAAGTCCTCCCGCTTGGCCGGCAACGCACCCTCATGCGCAAACAACTCGATAAAGTCATCCGCGACTTTCTCGTTCCGCAACCGCTTCTGCACCTTGTCGTAGAAGCCCAGGTAGTCGTTCAACTGCCCCATGAACTTCGTCAGCGCCGCGCCCTCCAGCCGCGCACCGCCCTCACCGTAACGGATCACCATGCCATCCGAGGCACGCTTCACCATCACGCTCACATACTCGCGGTCATCCTTGATGTACTGCTCAAACTTGCCCTTCTTAATGCGGTACAGCGGTGGCTGCGCAATATACACATGCCCGCGTTTGATCAACTCCGTCATGTGCCGGAAGAAGAACGTCAGCAGCAGCGTGCGAATATGCGATCCGTCCACGTCGGCATCCGTCATCAGGATCAGCTTGCCGTAGCGCAGCTTGCTCGCGTCAAAGTCATCCTTGCCAATGCCACAGCCCAGCGCCGTAATCATCGCGCGAATTTCTTCATGGCCCAGCATCTTGTCGTAGCGGGCCTTCTCCACGTTCAGGATCTTGCCCTTCAGCGGCAGAATCGCCTGGAATCGCCGATCACGGCCCTGCTTGGCCGTACCACCGGCGCTCTCACCCTCAACCAGGTACAGCTCGCACCGGTCCGGCTGCCGCTCAGAGCAATCCGCCAGCTTACCCGGCAAGCCGCCGCCATCCAGCGCTCCATTGCGCCGTGTCAGGTCGCGAGCCTTGCGCGCTGCCTCACGAGCCCGCGCCGCATCGATCGCCTTGTTGATAATCTTCTTCGCCACCTGCGGATTCTGTTCCAGAAAACCGCCCAGCCGTTCGTTCACAAACGCCTGCACCGTACCCGCAATGTCCGAGTTCAGCTTGCCCTTGGTCTGGCCTTCAAACTGTGGCTGCGACAGCTTCACGCTGATGACAACCACCAATCCTTCGCGCACATCGTCGCCGCTCAGGTTCTCCTTCACGTCCTTGAACAGCCCCAGCGACTGACCCGCCGCATTGATCGTCCGTGTCAGCGCCGTCTTGAAGCCCGAGAGGTGTGTTCCGCCATCCACCGTGTTGATGTTGTTCGCAAACGTAAACACCGTCTCCGAGTAGGCGTCGTTATACTGCAGCGCAATCTCCATGGCCACGTTGTCACGCTCGGCCTCCATGTAGATCGGCTTCTCGTGCAGCACCGCCTTGCCATTGTTGATGTGCTTGATGAACTCTGCAATCCCGCCCGCGTACTTGAACTCCTGGTGCTTGCTCTCACCCGTCTTCGCGTCCGTCGTGCGCTCATCCGTCAGGTGGATCTCCAGTCCCTTGTTCAGGAACGCCAACTCCCGCAACCGCTGCGCCAGCGTGTCGTAGTTGAACTCCGTCACCGTAAAGATGCTCTTATCCGGCAGAAAGTGGACCTTCGTGCCCTTGCGCTTGCTCGGCCCCATCTTGCGCAGCAGGCTGATCGGCGCACCCTTGCTGTAGTCCTGCTCACACGCAAAGCCATCGCGCCAGATCTCAACGTCAAACTCTTCGCTCAGCGCATTCACGCAGCTCACGCCCACGCCGTGCAGTCCGCCCGAAACCTTGTAGTTCGAGGCATCGAACTTACCGCCCGCGTGCAGCATCGTCAGCACGACCTGCACCGCCGGCATCTTCTCGCCGTTAATCACCTTGTCGTCCACGGGAATTCCGCGTCCGTCGTCCACCACCGTGATCGAGTTGTCCATATGGATCGTCACGTCGATCCGGGTCGCATGTCCACCTAGTGCCTCGTCCACGCTGTTGTCCACCACCTCGTACACCAGGTGGTGCAACCCCTGCTCACCCGTCGAACCGATATACATCGCCGGCCGCAACCGTACCGCCGCCAGCCCTTCCAGCACGGTAATGTTCTCGGCGGAGTAACCACCGCCCTCTTTAGGTGCGGTTGCCGGAGCGGTTTCTAGGTCGAGAAGGGCGGTTTCGCTGGGAATTGCTGTCGATGCCAATGTAGCTCCGTAAGACCGTAATTGAAGTCCAAGTTGCTGCCGCTGAAACCCGGGCCACCATGCCGGAATCGGGAGGCTGGACAACGCCCCGCAACAGCAGGGAAGTCCGCGTCAATTCAGCACTTTGTGCCTATCCGCGCAACTTGTTTCTCACTTTCAGTATATATCATCGAAGGCAGAGGCTTCACGGGAGACCAGCCGAGGCGGCAGTGCGAAACAGCGCATCCAGCCGGGTAGTCCCATCGCTTCCCCACCCGGCATCGTTCTCGACGGGGTAACGTACTTTCAATCGAGTGCGCTAGACTCTGTCCATGCCTCCACAGCACAAGTCTGCTCTGGCGTCGCCACGTTCCAGTGGCGGCCACCTCCGTGCACTCGACGGAATACGCGGCCTCGCTATTTTGATGGTAATTTTATCGCATGGCTTCGAGTCCAACTACGACAGAGGCAATTTCCTGGTTCGATTTGTTGGACACGTCTTTTATGACGGCTTATTTGGAGTAGATCTTTTCTTTGCACTCTCCGGTTTCCTCATTACCGGCATTCTTGTGGACACAATCGACGACCCAGGGTACTTTCGCAAGTTCTATGCCCGACGCGCCCTTCGTATCTTTCCGCTTTACTATGGCTTCCTATTTGTTGTACTGCTTCTCACGCCGATTCTGCACCTTCAGTGGCATGGCATGGGATGGCTGCTGCTCGCCTACCTGCAAAACCTTCGGCCAGAGCAGATCGTCACCTTCAGCCCTGGTGCTGGAATCGGTCTCTACCACTTCTGGTCTCTTGCTATTGAGGAGCAGTTCTACCTTGTCTGGCCTGCCGTCGTTTTCGCTCTCCGCAACAGACGAACTCTGTTGTGGACAACACTGATAGGATCCGTTGGCTCCCTTGTTCTCAGAATCGTAGTCATCATGAATGGGGACACGACTCGGTTCACCCATGTCAACACACTATGCCGCGCGGATTCACTTCTGCTTGGAGGCGCTCTGGCGCTTTTGTACCGAACGCGATACTGGGACCGCGTCCTTCGCTTGGCACCTTACATCTTTACTGCTGCCGCCGCTGTAGTAATTTTGTCTATCACTGTCGTCGTTCCACAAGCAACGGGGCACCCTCAGGCCGTCTTCTTATGGGAGGAGGGCTATCGTTATAGCTTTGCCGCCATTGGTTTCACGGCACTTATCGCCTGGGCTCTTCGACCAGTCTCTCTTTGTCGCCGCCTATTCGAGCAGTCAGGTCTTCGCTTCCTTGGCAAATACAGTTACGGAATCTATGTTTTACATCTTCCGCTGCTTCTAGTTGCAGGTCGGTTGCGTCCCCTTCTGCTTGAATATACGCACAGTAAGTTGCTCGCCGTTGTAGTTGCTGGTGTGACGGGCCTCGGCTTGGGCATATTGGCTGCGTATCTAAGCTACAATCTGTATGAGAAGCGGTTCCTTGCGATGAAGCGCAACGTTGAGTACCTTCCGCGGGAGAGACTGGTTGGCCCGTGATCTGGCACTTTGTTCGCGAAGGAATAGAAGCCAAACAGCATAGTTATGCCGCTCTAACTGTCCAGTCTGCTATACTATGGGTTGTATCAAAGTCGTACGTCAGGATCACCAATGCCAAAGTTGAAGACTCACAGCGGTGCCTCCAAGCGCTTTCACAAGACTGGCACCGGCAAGTTCAAGCGCGGACACTCCAAGATGCGCCACATCCTTACCTCGAAGGCCACCAAAACCAAGCGTAAGCTCGGCGGTTCAGCCCTCATCTCGGATGCGGATCATTACAATGTGTCCCGCATGCTCCCCTACGCCTGAGTCGTACTTCGCTCAGTCCAGGTAGCATCCCGTTTTTCAAATCGAGCCGCTGGCATACGCCGCAAGGCAATTCGCATAGCAAAGGGTCAGTCAAAGCGTTCAAGGCCCCTGGACTCACGTTCGTAAGTCCACCGAGATTTGAAGTTGCATAGCGAGTGAAGAGGCAAACCTTACCTCCAGCCGCTTAAACGCAGTACGCAAAAGGAGACGTGTCATGCCCCGTGTAAAACGGAGTACAAAACGCAGCGACCGCCGCAAAAAGATTCTCAAGCGCGCGAGTGGTTACTTCCTCACAAAATCCAAGCTCTACCAGGCAGCCCAGGAAGCCGTCGAGCGCGGACTCATGTTCGCCTATACCGGACGCAAACAGAAGAAGCGTCAGTACCGCGCCCTCTGGATCGCACGTATCAACGCAGCCTGCCGCATCAATGGCATGAGCTACTCGACCTTCATCAACGGCCTTAAGCTCGCCGGTAACGGTCTCGATCGCAAGATCCTCGCCGACATCGGTGCCAACGACCCCGCTGGTTTCGCTACCCTCGCAGCCCAGGCCAAGTCCGCCCTGGCCGCAGCCAAGTCCGCCCTGGCCGCAGCCAAGGCAGCCCGCGAAAAGGCAGCAGCTTAGTCCTCTCGTAATCCCGCATCATCCCAACAGGCACGGCCACCCGCCGTGCCTGTTGCTTTTCCCGCCAAATTATCCCCCAACACGCAGCAACCAAGTATCCTATGCCTATGCCTGACCCGAACTCCACCCAGGAAGCCACTCCCTCCGTGCAGCCTCCCTTCGAGTCCTGGGGGCGTTATCCCTCCTACAACGCCCACCTTCTGCCCCTCCAATGGCAGTCTGACTTCGCCGCCGTCGTCCCCACCCTGCGCGACTCCGCTCTCCCCGTCGGCATGGGCCGCAGCTACGGAGACTCCTGCCTCCTCAAGGACGGCAATCTGCTCGTCACCACCGGCATGAACCGCCTGCTTTCCTTCGATCCCGCCACTGGCCTGCTCACCGCCGAGGCCGGCATCACCCTCGCCCAGATCCTCGACTTCGCCGTCCCCCGGGGCTTCTTCCTCCCCGTCACTCCCGGCACCAAGTACGTCACCCTCGGCGGAGCCATCGCCAACGACATCCACGGCAAAAACCACCACGTCGCCGGAACCTTCGGCTGCCACGTCACCCAGTTCGAACTCGTCCGCTCCGACGGCACCCGCCGCCTCTGCTCCCCCACCGAGAACCCCGACTGGTTCGCCGCCACCATCGGTGGCCTCGGCATCACCGGCTTCATCCCTTGGGCCACCCTCCGCCTCAAGCCCATCGTCTCCCGCGCCATCGACTACGAGGGTATCCAGTTCCACGGCGTCGACGAGTTCCTCGACCTCACCACCCAAAGCCAGAACATCGAATACACCGTCAGTTGGATCGACTGCGCCTCCACCGGTCGCAAATTCGCCCGCGGCGTCTTCATGCAGGGCGATCACTCGCAGGTTCCTGGAGAGCTGAAGCCGTCGCCCGAGCCGAAGCTCATCTTCCCGTTCGACGCGCCCGGCTTCGCCTTGAACCAATAC
>DAICZO010000180.1 GCA_027311125.1 Acidobacteriaceae bacterium | reverse complement strand
TCCCGCCAGAAAAATCGCCGCCGCCCCACAGCACCGCCGACCCCAGCGCCAGCAGCGCATTTCCCTGCAGCAGCCAACTCATCATCGTTCTATCCAGATCTTCAGATCTTCCCCAGGGCAGGCCTGCCACGACTCGCAGCAGGCCCTGCCGCTCGCTTCCGTTACGTCTACTGCTTCGGTGCCGTCGTCGCTGGCGCAGGCGCTGGCGTCGCTACCGGACGAGAAGGACTAGCCGCAGCCGCTGCCGTCGGGTAGTAGCCCTTCTTCGCCACCACCGTCAGATTCGGTCGCAGTACCCGAACCTCCAGCGTCCGGTACTTCCCATCGATAAACGGCTCATGCGTGTAGTAGCCCACCGTGTACTGCGTGCGAACCTCTTCCGTGATCCGTGCAAAGCTGTTCGTGATCCCCTTCGTCCGGAACTCCGCATCCGTCTGCCCGCCCGTCGCCGAAGCATACAGCGGCAGGATGTTGTCCCGCATCGTCAGCGGCAGGTGGATGCGATCCAGAAAGCCCAGCCCCAGAACCGAAGAATCCCCCACCAGCGTCGACCACACCGCAATCTGGTTCGTCTGCAGGTACTTCACCACGTCCTTGTACTTGGTCGTGCTGCCGTACTCCTTGCCGTCGCTGATCACATACACAATCCGTCGCCGTCCCGAACCCGTCTTCGTCGTGGCCTTCGCCGCCTCAAAGATCGCGTCGTTCAGCGTATGCATCTCGCGCGGCACATTCAGCGTATTGCTCAGGCTCGTCCCGTGGGTCGAATTCGTATTCGGATCAATGTGGCTCAGCGCGCCATTATTGATGTTGATGTTCTGCGACAGCGGTCCGCTCGTATAGTCCATCGCCGCCTCGCGCCCCGGAGTCTTCGACCGCTCCAGAATCGCTCCCAGCCGCGCACTCTGCGCCGCCGTAAAGTCCGTCTGCATCTTCGGCCCGTTGTTATATGTAAACACCGCAACCTCGTCATACGGAGAGAACGCGCCCTGCAGCGCATTCAGCGCATTGTTCACCTTCGTCATCGTGTCGAACGGCAGGCTCTGGTCAATCACCAGTGCGACCGACAGCGGAAAAGGATCAACCGTAAACAGACGCATCTGCTGCCGGTACCCGTTCTCATACACCCGAACATCCCGCCACGTCAGCCCCGGGACCAACTGCCCCTTCGAGTCCTTCACCGTGAACGGCACTTCCACAAAGTTCACTTGCACTCGCGCCAGCGTAAACACCTTGGCCGCATCGCCGCTCGCCGGAACCTCCGGCGCAGGACCATCATCCGCATGTTGCTCCGCCGCCGCGGCGTCCTTCAAATTCGTCGCCGGCGCGACCTGCTGCTCATCGTCCGCAGGCTTCGCATCGCCATTGGAATCCACCGTCGTGCCTTCGCCCGGTGCCACCGCCGTTACACCCGGCAAGGCCGCCTGCGGCTTCGGTGCGTCCGGTATCGTCTGCTGACTCTTCGGTCCATCCGGCAATGCCTGTTGCTGCGGTGCCTGCCCAAACACCAGAAACGCCATCGCTCCTGCCAATACGCTATGCCTTACCACGCTACGACCCCCATCTCATTCAGCCACCAAATTGCTAAAATCTATACCAGTTATCAGACTACCAGTGCATCCTCCCCAGCGTCATCCCGCCAGGCTAACTCCTTCTCTTGGACGCACACCCACCCCCCGGCGTTGTGCCCTTCAAAGTGCCCTGCAAATCTCTCCAACTTTCGCTGACCTGCACCCCCAATCCATCGTCTAATACGGTATGCGCTTACTCTGTCTCGCCTCTGCTGCCCTCTGCCTCGGCCTCGCCTCCGCCACCCTCCACGCG
>DAICZO010000177.1 GCA_027311125.1 Acidobacteriaceae bacterium | reverse complement strand
ACGGCTGCGGCAAAAGGCCGGATTCGATTCCGCGTAGCTGTCGATCGCGCGATGCAGCGCGACGCCTTTTGCCAGATCGTCCGGCAATGCTCCTGGCAAGGGGCCCTTGATCCAGTCCCCGATGACACCTCCCACGATCAGCGCGGGCGTGTCGCCTGCAAGCAGGGCATGCGCCAGGAAATTCAATTCGATTTGTCCGCGGCTTTGCGATGGGCCCAGTGCTGCGCGATTACGCCGCCCGCTGCAAGTTGCAAAGGGTGATAGATCATGATGGGCATGAGGATGAGACCCAGGGCCGGATTGGCGCCGAAGATCAGGTGGGCCATGGGCACACCTGAGGCCATGCTCTTCTTGGAGCCGCAAAAGACGCTGGCGATGCGGTCCTCCGTGGTCAACCCGAGCAGATGCGACAGCCCTCGGGTCAGCAGCAGTACCAGCAAGAACAGCACGCCGGTGCCGACGATGGTTTCCAGCAGCACGATGGAGCCATAGCGGGACCATATGCCTTGCTGCACCGAATCGCTGAAAGAAGTGTAGACCAGCACCAGGATGGTCAGGCGGTCTGCGATCTGGATACGGCTTCTGTTGCGGCCGGCCCAGTCACCCAGCAGCGGACGCGCGAGCTGTCCCAGCATCAGGGGCAGCACCAGCCATAGCAGCAGGTCGACGATAACCGGCCCGACTGCGAATTCGGCGCCGCTGTGACCCAGTATCCACGCCATCCACAGCGGGGTCAGTACCACGCCGATGAGGCTGGAAAGCGTGGCGTTGAACACCGCCGCGGGCACGTTGCCGCGCGCCGCCACGGTGAGCGCCACGGAGGAGGAGACGGTGGACGGCAGGGCGCACAGGTAGAAAAAGCCGTCCTGCAGATCCACCGACATCCAGCCGCCGGTGAGTTTTATCAGCCCCCACCCGAGCAGCGGGAAGATCAGGAAAGTGCTGGCTTGGATCAGGAGATGTACCTGCCAGCGCAGCGCTCCGTCCCGCAGCGCCAGGAGGCTTAGTCCGAGCCCGTTGAGGAAGAAGATCAGGGCGATGCCTGCCTTGTTGAGCAGCTCCGGATGCAGGAAGCCGCCGTGGGCGCCGGGGGAGGGCCACAGAAAGGCCAGACCCACGGCCACCAGCATGCCCTTGAGGAACCAGTCGAACTTGAATTTCATGCCGGATGTCTTTTCTCGTGATTGATGATGGACTGCATCACCATGCCGCCACGCTGCCGTCGCTGCGCGGATCTTCGCCGCCCTCGATCCAGCCTTGCGGATGCAGCACCAGCGCGCCGGCATGGCCCATACGCTCGTCGAAGTCCGCCACCACTTCCACGGGATGCCCCAGCTTGCGCAATGCATCAATGATGGCTGGCTGGTAGCGCGATTCCAATCTCAGCGACGTGCTCTGTTCCGCCCAGGTGCGGCCCAGCAGCCAGCGCGGTGCGGCGATGGCCGAGCGCACGTTGTGGCCGCCCCATACGTAGCGGGAAAACACCGCCGCCTGGGTCTGCGGCTGGCCTTCGCCGCCCATGGTGCCGTAGAC
>DAICZO010000174.1 GCA_027311125.1 Acidobacteriaceae bacterium | reverse complement strand
CGGTTATCAGCCCGTTACTGGCGAACCTCTATCTTCACCCTCTGGACGAAAGAATGACAAAGCTGGGTTATCGCATGGTGCGTTATGCTGACGACTTTGTAATTCTGTGCGAGAGCACGGAACTGGCACAAAAGGCACTGGAAGAAGTCAGTACGTGGGTCGAAGCAAACGGCTTGACCCTGCATCCGGACAAGACCCATGTCGGGGATTGCCGGATAGAGGGACAAGGATTCGAGTTTCCGGGCTACCGCTTCGAGGCGTGGAAGCGCCGGGTGAGGAAGAAGAGCCTGCGAGAGTTCAGGGGCAAGGTGCGCGAAAAGACCGGTCGCAGCAGAGGTGACAGTCTGACGTGTATCATTGCCGATCTCACCCCGATAATTCGAGGCTGGTAGGGTTACTTCAAGCATGCCGATCGATGGATATTTCCACGTCTCGATGGATTTATTCGTCGGCGATTGCGAGCGATACTGCGCAAGCAGGAAAAGCGACACTGGATGGGGGGATGTTATGCTGATCATTAGGACTGGCCAAATACGTACTTCGCCGCACTCGGGCTGTTCACCATGTCCCGTGGTCAGCGGACCAATCCCGATGAGGAAACCACTGACTGTAGAGCCGTATGCGGGAGAACCGCACGTATGGTTGTGCGTCCAGCGAAGGCTGGCGTGTTCAGCAGGGGATAGACCTGCCGGGGGAAGAGTCAGAAACCCCGTAGCTTGGATAGCAGGGTGGCGGGAAACCAAAGCTCTGAAGCCTATCGACAAAACTTCCTTTGGGGAAGTGCGAGTCACTGGGCCGTAACGAAAGTAAACGCAGAAATAGCCTCGAAAATGCAAAAATCCGAAGGCCGAGCCCCTAACCGTAGGGCGAAGGCAGCATGGGTAGCCGAAATCTGACCGATACGACTATTTCACTTTGGCGGGGTTGAAGCGACAGCACGGTGATAAGGATACGCTAAGCAACTGGAGAAACCCTACTCGCCCCGGCGCGAAATCGCCGGAGCAAGGTAGGCCTTATAACCGGAGAACCCGGGAAATGGGTCGAAGGCGGGAGGGAGGCGGACGGGTTCGTAGTGTGCGCTGAGCAGCGCGTAGTTCAGGAGGGTTGAAGTCCCTCTGGTGCCCGGATGAGGGGTGCCATATCCGAAAGCGGGGGTAATGCCTCGCTGGCCGGGGAAAGAAGGCAGGTATGGAGAAGCCTAAACGGGCACGAAAGCGAAAGCCGGACACAGCCAAGGCAGACCTGAAGCCACCGACTTGTTGTTGTACCTCGGAGGGCAGGGTGTCCATCGTGAGGTGGAATCCGAAGGGCATGAGGAGAAGTACCGGGCCGTAATCGAGAGGGCGACCTCATGATGAACCGGTCGGCCAAAGGTGGGGCAAGGTCGAGTCTGCACTATGGAGACGAAGGCGTTCTCATTCACCCACCGCACCAAGGTGTTTGCGGATGGCACGGTACGGAAGAACAACGCGTGACCTCAGGAGAACTGGCAGGGTCTGCGGGTGGCACCGCAGGAAGCGAGCCTATAAGCGGAAGCGAAATGGCGAGCGGCGCTCTGCCAGTAGTCGGACGGCTGAGTAGTACCCAGAAGCGCGATGAAAGTTGCGTGACCAAGCAATTGGCGACCGGGAATGGGTCGGGGAAGGCAGCCGGCGAAGGTTGTCGGGAAGAGGAAACAAGCCAGCGAGTTAAAGGCGCAGAGGAGGAGCAGTTCCATGAGTGAAATACCCGTACATCTACGTCCGAGGAGACTGGCAGACTGGCTCAACCCGACGGAAGCAAGGAAGGTGCATTCATTAATCGACAAGGTGTACAAGCGGAAGAACTTGGAGATGGCCTGGGAACGGGTGCGAGCCAACCGGGGTAGTGGCGGAGTGGATGGAGTGAGTCTGCGCATGTTTGCGGAACAGGCCGACGAGCAGTTGGAGCGGCTAGGACACGAACTTGCGACGAATGTCTATCGTCCGCAGCCGGTACGGCAGGTGCCGATCCCGAAGGCAGGCAAGCCGGGGGAGTATCGCACACTGGGTATCCCGTCGATTTATGACCGGGTATGTCAGCAGGCGTTGCTCAATCGGCTGGAGCCGATCTTTGAGCCGGTATTCGATGAAGCCAGCTTCGGATATCGGCGAGGGCGATCTGCACATGATGCCCTTGGCAAGGTGTGGAAGGAAATCAAAGGTGGCAGTGAATGGATAGTGGACGCGGACCTGAAAGATTTCTTCGGGTCGGTGGAACACGACAAGTTACTGGCACTGGTGGCAAGACAGATTGCTGACGGCCGGGTGCTTAGCCTGATTGAGGCGATGCTCAAGGCTGGCGGCGATAACAAAGGCCGCATTATTCCGACCGAGCGAGGGACACCGCAGGGCGGGGTAGTTTCACCCTTGTTAAGCAATATTCTTCTGACGCCGTTTGATCGGGAGATGCGACACAGGGGGTATCAACTTACGAGGTATGCTGATGATTGGGTGGTAACGTGCAGATCATCAGCGGAGGCCCGTGCTGTGATAAAGACGGCACGGACGATCCTGAACGCACTTGGTGTTCAACTGCATCCGCAGAAGACGCGAATCGTGCATGTCCGGTACGGATTTGAATTCCTTGGGTACAAGATCAAGCAGGGGAAGCAGTTAAAGCTGCCACCGAGCAAGATACGTAGTGGTGCCCAGTCTGGGGAGTTGTATGCAATCCCGAAAGAGAGCTCGGTAAAAAGGTTCATGGATCAGGTGCGAAGTAGGACGAGACGTAAAGCGCCGCTTAAAACTGAAGATTTGATAGAGCAGTTAAATCCTGTGCTGCGTGGTTGGGGCCAATACTATAAACGGGCTCACATCCGAAAGCTTTTTAACCGACTTGACCGTTGGATCGTGCGGCGAATTTGGTCGCATCGATATAAGCGGTGGCGATGTGCAGGCTGGAAAGCATTGCCGACCGCGAAGCTATACGGCGAGTATGGGCTGGTAAACTTGGTAGGATTAATACCTTCACTTGCGGCTCAGCGAGCTGGGCCTTCGTGAAAGCTGCATGCGGCAAAACCGCACGTGCAGTTTGAGCGGCGGACGGAGGCTAGCGCGCAAGCGCGCCTCCTCCGACCCGACAGC
>DAICZO010000169.1 GCA_027311125.1 Acidobacteriaceae bacterium | reverse complement strand
GTATTGTCAGGTGTACGATCCGGTGCCAAAGCGAGAGCAGGATTCTGAGAGGACCCAGGTTGGCGGTGGCGTTGTAGCGGAGGAACTCGGGGTTGCCGAAGACGAAACCTGTGTGGTGGTAGTGGTAGGTGTACCACGCTGCGAGTGGAATGATCGGGGTAATGAGGGTGGCCAGCCATCGGACGCTTTCGCGGTACGCGGGTGGGTTGCGCCGGCGCTGGAAAAGAAGGATCGCTTGCCAGATTGCCAGAGCAGAAGGGGTGACGATCGCTGTCTCTTTGGACAGGGCAGCAAGGGAGAATAATAGGGCGACCAAGACGCGGTTACGGTTGGGCCACTCCACAGATGGGACGAGGTAGAAGGCGAGTGCCCAAAGGGTGAAGGCGGCAGCGAAGATGTCGGCGTGGGCAAGGGTACTCTGCGTGAACCAGATGGGGTACAGCGCGGTGAGCATGACGGTGGTGGCGGCGGTGAGGTTGCCAGCCAGGTCACGCGCCAGTTTGAAGACTGCAAGCAGGGCAGTGGCACTGACGAGACAGATAAAGGTGCGGGTCCCGCTGACGACGAAGCCAGAGAGGTGCCACCAGGCGGCAAGCAATATCGATGGGAGAGGCGGGTGGGCGTTGGTGAGGGTGGACTGGGGGATTAGGCTGCCGGTGCGGAAAAAGTCCCAGGCTGCGGGGATGTAGTAACCAGCTTCATCCCAGAAGTAGGGGAGGCGCAAGAGCGTAATGTGGGAGAGATAGACCGCGACGAAAAAAAGCGGGAAGAGGGTCCAGAGGGGAATCTCGGTGGGTGTCTGACGGACTCTTCGATGGAGCGGCATGGTTGTTGGGTGTGGCACGCTCTAGTGGACGGGACCTTCGGGAGGCGTAAACTGGGGCTCCAATGCAAGGTTCCCAAAGGTCTGCTCGTACTGGGCCAGATTGTGGCCGAGCACGTTCCATAATGCTTTTGCCTGCTGGGGACTAAGGTAGATTCCTTGAAAGTTGCTGACTTGAACCTGCTCGGGGGATTCCTGGCTCATTGTGCCGAAGACGAGGAAGAAATCCCACACGCTCATACGAACCTGAACGCTGTTGGCATAGCCGTCGCGATAGGCTTCAGTGGCGGTGACCTTGAGAGTGGGCTGTTCTGGCTGGTTTTCGGCGGGCTTCTGCTGGCTCATTGCATCGCTTTCTATTGTTACGGTCGAGGAGGTTGGTGCGAAAGGGGGGACTTGAACCCCCACGGATTGCTCCGCCAGATCCTAAGTCTGGTGCGTCTGCCAATTTCGCCACTTTCGCATTGGGTAAATCGTTGCACGTCAACCGCTTTTGGCAGGGGGAAGCGTTGATGTCCTCGCACCACTTAATTTCAAGTGGTTTTGGAGGGGACTACAGCTTTATTTGTAGCACAGGCAGAGGGATTGTTGGTGCTTGGGGTGGCTTACTCAGGCAGGGTGTAGGGCAGGCCGAAGCGACCGATTTGCAGCAGAGGATGGTCAGTGGGAGGCCACAGGCGGAAAGATTCGACACGCGTTCCGGTGGGTAGTCGATGGGCGGTGGCGGTGCCGCGCGGGGCTCCGGTGGCGGCGTCGTAGAAGGAGACGATGAGGGCGTCCTCGGTGCGACTCCAGCCGAAGACATAGTTACCGGGAGAGAGTGCGATGCCGCCGATGTTGATGGGTGCCTGGATGACAACGTAGTGAGAGTATTTGCCGTCGGCGGAGTAGCCAGCGGTGATAAGAACGATTCCTGCGATGAGTTTGCCGTGGGAATTGATGATTCCGGATGCGGTACGCATCTCGGTTTCGATACGTTCTTTTTCTACGGGTGCGCGAGCCGGAAGGCTGCTGGCGAGCTCTTCGGGAGTGGCTGCTCGCCATGTAGTACGTGTCTGACCCTGCAGGAGCGGCATACGGCAGAGGGAACTGACGAGGAGAATGGCGATAACGCTAAGGAGAGTTTTTTTCATGATAATTTTGATCTACTTAAGGTGAACTATTCCGCGTTGTATCGCTACCGTAGCGGCGTGGGTGCGATCCGCTACGCCCAGTTTACTAAGCAGACTGTTGACATGGGATTTGACAGTGGCTTCAGAGATGTTGAGGTCGCTGGCGATCTCCTTGTTGGCGCGTCCAGCAACGATGCGCTGGAGTACTTCGAGCTCACGACCGGTCAGCTCCTGGCTGCTGATGCGCTCGGCAAGTTTTTCGGCGATCGCAGCGGGGATGCTGGTTTTGCCGCTATGTACCGTGCGAATGGTGGAGATGAGCTCATCGATGGTCATGCCTTTGAGCAGGTAGGCCTTCGCTCCTGCCTGGAGAGCGCGATAGATGTCCTGATCTCCGTCGAAGGTGGTGAGAACGATGAAGCGTGCAGAGGGTGATTCGGCGCGGATTCGGGTGATGGCCTCGACGCCACCCAGCTTTGGTAATTGGAGGTCCATGAGGGTGATGTCGGGACGAAGGGAGCGGTGCAGCGCGATAGCCTCCATGCCGTCACCTGCCTCGCCAATCACTTCGATACCGGGCATGATTTTGAGCAGGGCTACGAGGCCCTGGCGAACGACGTGGTGGTCATCGACGACGAGGATGCGAATTGATTCCGTCATGGTTTGCTGCCTTTCGCGGGGCTGATGGGAGCATCGAGGGTAACAGTAGTACCCTGACCGACGATGCTGTCCAAGGTGATGTGCGCGTTGATCTGAGCTGCACGTTCGCGCATACCGTGCAGGCCGAAGTGCCCACGGGAAACGAAGGATTCGTCGGCTGTCTGGAAGCCCTGACCATCGTCTGTGATTGTAAGCAGAAGACGGGTGGGCTGATAGCGGAGGACAATGGCGGCGTTACGAGCGGCGGCGTGACGGACCACATTGGCCAGTGCCTCCTGTGCAATTCGGAGAACTTCGCTTTCCAGAGCGGGCGCAAGCGGACGGTAGGTGCCTCCGATATCGACAGTGATGTGGAGCTTGTCATCGGAAGATTGGCCGGATTGGGAGACCTGGTCAGCTAGTCGGCTGAGGCGAGTTGGGAGGGTATCCTGCGCATTGGACGCACGCAGCTCCCAGATACTGCGTCGAGCAGCTTCGAGGCCGCGGCGAACGTAGTCACGGGTACGATCGAGTTGCTGTTGTGCCGCTGCAGCATCTGCATGGATGAGGAGCTGGGAGGCAAGTTCAAGCTGAACTGAAACACCTACGAAGTCTTGAGCAAGCGTGTCGTGGATCTCACGGGCGATGCGGGCACGCTCGGCTAGTACAGCATCAAATTGCGACCGTATCCGTTGAACTCGCAATCGGTAGAGCAGAACCCAGATGAGAGCGAGCAACACCAGTGACACGAGGATGAACCAGAGCCTGCGATAGAAAGGGGGCTCGACAATGAAGGTGAGACTCGCGCCCGTATCGTTCCATATGCCGTCCTGATTGGCGGCCTGTACGCGGAAGCGATAGGTTCGTGGAGGTAGATTGGTGTAGTAGGCGCTGCGTCGGTTGCCAGCCTGCGTCCACTGCTTGTCGAAGCCCTCCAGGGTGTACCGATAGAGGACTTTGGAGGGAGCTGCAAAGTTGAGGGCGACGTAGTCAAAGGCATAACGGGTGTGCCCGGGGCCGACCGTTAGCTCCGATCCAACGACGTCGCGGTCGAGGTCGTCTACGGTAAAGCGCTCGATGGCGACGGGTGGGGGGGTATTGTCTTCCTGAAGGTTTGCTGGAGCAGTGATCGCGATGCCCTTGCGGGTAGCGAACCACAGAGTCCCGCGTGAGGACTTCCATGCGGAAGGGTGCCCGATGACGGAGGTCTCGGAAGTGGGCATACCGTCAGACGATCCGTAGTTGTTGATGCGTGCAGTGCAGGTTGCTGCACCTGCACAAGCCTTGAGTTCGGTAGCGGAGACACGTGCTATCCCCTGACCGGAGGTCAGCCAGAGTGAGCCTTGGTCGTCCTGCAGAATGGACTGGATGGTTGCAGGCAGGCCGGGGTGATGGATGGTTATGAAGCCGTTAGGGCTGAGGTAGTTGAGACCGTGGCCGTTGGTTCCTACCCAGAGAGTTCCGGAGGAGTCCTGGAGCAGCGAGGTGATGACTTCTCCGGAGAGACCATCGTGTGTGTTGAACGTAGTGATCTGACCATCCTGCAGGCGAGAGAGTCCGTTGAGGGTCGCGATCCAAAGATCGGCAGCCTTGGCTGGATGCGAAGGATCGCGGGTGCGGAGGAGAGTTCCGACTAGATCGCTTTTGAGTCCATCGGCGCGGGAGATGGTTGTAAAGGCATGATCCTTATAGTGTGCGAGTCCGCGCCGAGTTCCGATCCAGATGGAGCCATCATCATCGACGAGCAGGGAGCGGATTAAGTCGTCCGGCAATCCGTCGGCAGACGTGAAGGTCTCTATTTTGCTGGAGGTGAGGTGGTTGAGCCCGTCGGGGGTACCGACCCAGAGACTATCGTCTGCGGCGGGTGCCAGGGCAAGAATGACATCGCTGAGAAGTCCGGAGTGAGCGGAGAGATGCTGGGTGGCACCGTTCTGCCAGCGGTCGAGGCCATCTCCGTTCGTGCCGATCCACATGGCTCCGTCTCGTGTTTGGGCGATGGCAGTGACCACACGATCAGAGAACTGTGGCAATGTGTGGAACTTCTGTTGGCGTAGGACGTGGAGGCCAGTTGCTTCTGTGCCGATCCACAGATCCCCTTCACGATCTTCAACAATCGATAGAACAGAGTTTGTGCCGATCTCGTCTTGAAGATGGGCCTCGCCCGCCGCGTCGAGCGACACGAGACCTTTGTTGGTGCCTATCCAGAGAGTGCCACGCGTATCGTGGAAGAATGCTGCAATGCGGGTGCCGGGAAGTTCGCGACCGGTGCTCCAGACGCGAGTGCTCAGGTGACTGATTTCGGTAAGGGTGTTGCGAGTCCCTACCCAGAGAGTGGAGTCTGGATCAATGTGGATGGCTTCGATCGTGTCTTTACTTGCGCCCGGAGGCATCGTCAGCGCGGTGAGATGACGGTGCTGGTAGTGGAAGAGCTTGGTAGCAGCGATGATCCAAAGGCTGCCGTCGGGAGCTACGGTGATGGCATCGGCTGGAACTGCTGAAGGAAGCTCGATTGGGGTGAATCGCACACCATCAAAACGTGCGAGTCCGCCTTGCGTGAGAGCAACAGTGGCACCCATGTCGTCGGTAGCAAGAGCCAGGATAACAGCGGATGGCAGGCCGTCCGCCATAGAGAATGGGCGAAATTTTTGTGCCGAGTATTGCAGCAAGCCATCGGAGGTTCCAACCCAGAGTGCGGCGTTGGGGTCGTTGCGACTTTGCGTGAAGCAGCAGATGTCCTCGGTCGTGAAGGCAGCATCAGTTTGTTGGTTGAATACTTTGAAGCTGATGCTGTTGAACCTTGCTACGCCAGCTTCTGTTGCTATCCAGAGATAGCCATCATTGGACTGAAAAATTTGGTGGACACTATTCTGCGGCAAGCCATTTTCGGTCGACCAGGACTGGTGTCCCAGGTTCTCGGTTGACTGGTTGTACGCCGCTTGGGTACAGGCGTATGTTGTTGCCAGTGCGAAGAACGCTGTGAGGCAGACTAGCTTGTGAGTGAGTATGTTGCTTTTAGTTGAGCGACAGACGTTGCTTGTGGTTTGACCGCTGGAATCACGTGATGGAGTGGAATGGAGAATAGCGCTCTCATTACATTGCAAATTCGACATACAGGTTACTGAAACGATTCGATAGCAGAAAGCTCGATCAAGACAATAATGCCATTTGAAATCTCTACTACTTTGCTGGTGAAGTTGTTGGCTCGTCGACGGTGAGAATCTGGTCGGCGCGCACATTATCTAGAGTCTGAATCAGCCCGCTTGGCCAGTGAATCTGGATTGATTTTGCCGCGGTTGCTGCGCCAAGGCCGAAGTGGGCGCGCTTGTCTCCAGAGGAAAGGTAGCTGCCTGCGGTGGAGACAGTAACATACTGCGAACCACTGGCAGTGGTAAGTTTGATCTCTGCACCGATGGCATCGCGGTTGCTGCGATGGCCGATCAGGTTGAGCGTGAGCCAATGGTTTGTCGTGGCTGTTTCGTTGCGGAGAACGTAGGCAGGACCCCCGTTGGTGGAGACAACGGCGTCAATACGGCCGTCATTGTCTATGTCTCCGATAGCCATTCCGCGTCCTGTCCAGGCTTGATGAAAGACGCTACCTGACTGAGCAGACACATCCACGAAGCCTTTACCGGTGTTATGCGCCAGCAGCATGGGTTCCTTGTAGCGAAGTTGTGGGAAGTTCAGTTCGATGGTGTCGAGATCATGGCCTTGCGCGATGAGAAGGTCTTTCAGCCCGTCGTTATCGTAGTCGAGGAAGTGTATACCCCAGCCGGAATGGAGTAGGGTCATACCGCCGACACCGCTGGAGTAGCTATCATAGGTGAAGCTGCCGTCGCCATTGTTGCGGTAGAGAGCGTATTTCTGGTTCGCAAGGTTGGTGATGAGTAGGTCAGGCAGGCCGTCATTGTCGTAGTCCTGAAAATCAACACCCATACCGGCATAGGTGCGCCCGTCGCCATCTACGGCAATTTCAGCGTTGAGACCTACTTCTTCGAAGTTGCCATCCCCTTTGTTGCGGTAGAGAAACTCGAGCATGGAATCATTCGCTATGACAAGGTCTACCTTGCCATCACGGTCGAAGTCTGCGATCGCGATGCCGAGACCTTTGCCCGGCTTGTCGAGGCCCATCTTTGCGGCAGATTCCGTGAAGTGGCCTTTGCCGTCGTTGTGGAAGACGAGTGGTGCGATCGCAGGGAAGATGTCGGGGTGGCAGTAGGAGCGGTAGCCCTCGCGGTGTTCTCCGCACCAGACATCCTCGAAGTCCCACTTAACGTAGCGGAGCACCACGAGATCGAGCAGTCCATCGTTGTCGAGATCAACCCAGGCTGCGGAGGTAGACCAGGTCTGGCCGGGAGTAGTGGGTCCTGCGGTACCGGATTGCTCCGTTACATCGGTGAAGGTCCCGTTGCCGTTATTGTGATAGAGCTTGTTGCCACCGTAGGCGGTTACATAGAGGTCTTCGTAACCATCATTATCGAAATCACCAACAGCCACGCCCATTCCGTACCCAACACCTTTAAGTCCGGATTTTTCTGTTACGTCCTCGAAGGTGCCATCTTTCTTCTGGTGAAACAGGCGATTCCAATACTTGGAATCAGTTTTTTGAGGGACAGAACCTTTGGGCTCCGGGTCTTTGAGAGGAGCGCCGTTTGCAAAGAAGATGTCGAGGCGTCCGTCGTTATCGTAGTCAAAGAGGGCAACGCCGGAGCCCATGGTCTCGATCAGGTACTTCGTCGCGGTGTGGGAGGCCTGCCCGTTGAAGATGACCCCGCTTTTGGCAGTGATATCCACAAAGTTTCCGGGCGTCGCTGCCGACGTCTGAGCAGGTGGTGCGGAGGTCTGAGCGCTCGTCGACACACCGAGCAGAGCCAGCAGCAGACATGAGAAGAGAGGATGGAAGCGATTGATCCTGTTAGTCATTGTATTTTCGCTCTTCATTGTCTCGGGACTGGTAGTAATACGCCATAGTTACAAGGGATGATTTGATTCTCCATCGAATGGATGACTCTGCACGGCAATGGAAATAAGGCTAAAGCTTTGTGCCTTTCCCTTCCTGGAGCAAAATAATTTGATCAAATTTGGCAGGAGTGAATTTTTCTTTAGCCCCGCTGGGCCAGTGAACTTCAATTCCATCGATAGTGTTTGCATCTCCCAGTCCGAAGTGCAGGCGTGGATCGCTGGTGGACGCATAACTGCCACCGGCGATTACATCTCCGCGTTGGCGTTGACCGGCGGCAGTAAGGTATACCGTTGCGCCGATTGCATCCTTCGGGCTGTTGGGACCACCGACCAGTTTTAGCTCGATCCAATGATGCTTGTCAGGGGATACGTTACGCAGTAGTGCCGGAGCGCTGTCGAGTGCGTTGATCACGACGTCGAGTTTGCCATCGTTGAAGAGGTCGCCGACTGCCATTCCACGGCCAATGTAAAGTTTGGCAAGTCCCGTACCTTCTACAGGCGGGACTACTTCGAATCTGCGACCTTCCAGGTTATGAAACAGGAGGGGGCGCTGGGCCCAGGTTGTTCCCCATGAGGTTTTATCGACTGCGGGATAGACGTGGCCGTTTGCAACCATGAGATCCTTCCATCCGTCGTTGTCGTAGTCGAGGAACGATGTGCCCCATCCGAGAAAGGGAATGGTCGGCTCGGCGATACCCATCTGGTAGCTGACATCGGTGAAGTTGGCGTCTCCGTCGTTGCGGTAGAGGGGGTTGTAGTCGTCGGAAAAGGTGGTGTTGTAGACGTCCAGCAGGCCATTGTTGCGGTAGTCGCCGGTCGCGATTCCCATCGAAGCTGTCTCACGTCCGTTTTCGTTGAGCGCATATCCGGAGGCGTAGCTGTCGTCTTCGAAGGTGCCGTCACCTTTGTTGATATAGAGGTAGTTAGGGGTGGAGTCGTCCGCTACGAGGAGGTCTGGCTTGCCGTCGTCGTTGATATCGATGAAGACGGAAGAGAGGCCATAGTAGGTGTTTTTATCAGAGACGCCGGCTTTTTCACTGACATCGGTAAAGGTGCCGTCGCCGTTGTTGTGGAAGAGGTGATCGGGCTCACCTTTGAGTCCACGCGGGCCGCACATGACCTCGACACCGCGGAACTGGCAGAAGCTGTTGGCGGCCTTTCCTGCCGGGGTTGAGGCGTCGGAGACCACGTGATGCACGTAGCCGGGGACGAAGAGATCAAGACGTCCGTCGCCGTCGTAGTCGCCCCAAGTCGAGCCAGTGGACCAGTTACCGAGGGTCACCCCGGCTTTTTCGGCTACGTCGGTGAAGGTTCCGTTGTGATTGTTGTGGTAGAGGCGGTTTTTGCCGAAGTTCGAGACGAAAATGTCGGGCCAGCCATCGTTGTCGTAGTCGGCGATGGCGACGCCGATGCCACAGCGTTCGTTGGCTACTCCGGCTTTATCGGTGACGTTGGTGAAGGTTCCGTCGTGATTGTTGTGGAATAGCGCGGCTTTTGGAGCGGGGGCTTTGCCGGCCAGGGCTTCGTAGGTGGATCCGTTGACGAAATAGATGTCCAGCCAGCCGTCGTTGTCGTAGTCGATGAGGCCAACGCCGGAGCCATTTGTCTCAATGATTACGCGCTTTTCGGGGGTTCCCATCGTGTGTTTCCATGAAGTTAGGCCGGCTTTTTCGGCTATGTCCTGGAAGAGGATGGGGCCTGATTTTACGAAGCCTCCGGCGGTGATGGGGCGGTGTTCGCTATTGAGGACGGCGGCGTGGGCTCCTCCGGTGTTGACTCCGCCCATGGGTGGGGGCTGGGTATCTTTTTGAGGGGATTGGGTTTGTGCCGCGGCGGTGGCGAGGAGGAGGCAGAGGGCTGCGACGGAGAGGCGGGTGGTGGGCGTTGAGGTGCCGAAGATGCGACGGGGAGCTGGCATCAGAGAATCCTTACATATTAAGTGCATTCCGGTAAAAAACAGTGGTGACAGCGTGGTTGTTGTGGTGCAGCTTGTGGAGAATTGTGTGGCTGCGAATTTTGGTGGGCTGTTGCTGGGGTGGGTGAGTTATGAAACTGAAAATTGCGTTACATTAAACCAATACTCGTATAACGTGATGCTGATTTTTTTCTTCGCAGTCGATCTGTCCCTGTAGACGGTTTGGAAGAGACATCCGTTGACTTTTCCCCCCTACCAGTTTGTGCCAGTCCTCGTTGACGGCTGAATGAGTTCCAGTACTCTGCGGTTGGTCCGCAGGGTTTCGGCGAAGTTCTATCCATTTACGCACTTGAGATATCAGTTTTGGTGTTTTGTCGGTTTGAAGTTATTTCTTACGATCGAGGTGCTTTTGCTATGGGGATTTCCAGGCGCAATTTTCTGATGCGTGTCGGGCAGGCTGGCGGTTACAGCGCTGCGTTCGCAACTATGCAGTCTCTGGGTTTGATGCCGATGAAGGGGGCGTTGGCGGAGCCGATCGCGGCAGCGGCGGGGAGCGGCAAAGGGGTGAAGGTGGTGGTGCTGGGTGCGGGCATCGGCGGGTTGGTCTCAGCGTATGAGTTGAAGAAGCTGGGCTACGATGTGACGTTGCTGGAGGCGCGGGAGCGTCCGGGTGGACGTAACTGGACGGGGCGGAATGGGACGAAGGTGAAGTTCGTCGATGGGACGACGCAGACGATCAACTGGGAGGAGGGGAACTACCAGAATCTTGGCCCGGCCCGGTTGCCTTCGACGCACTGGACGATGCTGGGGTATTGCCGCGAGTTAGGTGTGCCGATGGAGGTGGAGATCAACACGACGCGCTCGTCGCTGCTGCAGAACGACAAGGCCAATGGCGGGGTGGCGGTGCCGCAGCGAAAGGCGATCAACGATACGCGTGGCCATGTGAGCGAGTTGCTGAACAAGTGCCTGGCCCAGGGAGCACTG
>DAICZO010000168.1 GCA_027311125.1 Acidobacteriaceae bacterium | reverse complement strand
ACGCAGGCGGTGCCGTTGGCGGTGAGCACGACATGGTTCTCGTGTCCGGCGATGAGGGGTGCGTCGGAGATGAGCTTCCAGCCAGTGCCGGGGGCTTGCTGGAGGAGAACGGTGGGGCCGGTGAAGGAGTCGAATCCCCACTGACCGAGGACGGTTCCGGAGAGTTCGCCGGGAGGCAGGGGATGTTGGGCGGGTGCGACGGTGGCCTGGGTGGCGGGCTCCGGGCTGAGGAGCTTGCGCTCTTCGGTGGGCGCGATGATGAGGCCGCCACGGAAGGCGTCGGGGGTGAGCGGGATGTCGGGTGTTGGAGTGGGGGTGTTGAGGTGCAGGACGAGCTGGTGGGCGAAGGACGTGGAGTAGACGAGGGGTGCGCCCTCAATGGGCAGGACGAGGCGGGGTTTGACGAGGCAGTTGACGAAGTCCGGGTTGCTGGGGCGGAGAGGGGGCGGAACGGCTTTCTGGATGGCAGGAAGACCGATGACGATGACGGACTTGGGATTGCGGAAGGAGGGCGGGGTGTTGAGGCGGAGGTTGAGGTTCTCCTGTTCGGGTGCGGCGATGGCGGGGATGTACTGGTACTGTGCGGTGTGGAGGCCGCTGGTGATGCGGATGAGATCGACGAGTGCGCCGACGTAGGCGCTGTAGTTGCCGCCACCGGCGAGGGGGGTGTAACTGGCGGCGTTGATGAAGTCGGCGTTGGCTCCGCTGGCGAGTCCGGCGACGATGCTTTGGGCGTGGCCGTCGTCGAGAAGGGTCTGATTCCCGGACTGGATCAGGCAGTTGTACTGGAGGTCTACGGGGCGCTTGAAGCAATCGTCGTTGGGCTTGAGGTTGAGAGTGCGCGCGAGGAGGGCGGAGTGGTCGGCGAGGCGCTGGGTCTCGGTGGGTGGGACCTGGCGGAGGGAGGCGATGTATTTATCGATGCGGGCTTGCTCAAAGCCTGCTTCGATGAGGTCTTGCGAGGCACGAACGAAGACGCCGGGGCGGGCGCGGACGGAGGAGCGGAGGGTGGTGAAGTCGCCGCCGGTCTCTGGTGCGAGGAAGAGGATAGCCTGCTGGGCTTCGGCGGGGACGGTGATGGTGACGCCTTCCTGACGGACGTTTTTGCGCCAGGTTTCGATTTTGAAGAACCAGTTGTCGGGCGGGGGATTGGTGGTTCCACGCAGGAAGGCCACGATGAGGAGGTAGCGGACCGACTGGGTGTCGGGCATGTCTGGGTGGAGCCAGAGCTTGTCTGCGGGCTGCAGGTTGGGAACGTTGGCGATGGGCAGGGTTTTGCCGTCGCGGGTGACGCGGATTTCCAGTTTGGGGCCGGCGAGGTCGAAGCGAGCGGAGTCAGCAAAGGCGGCGGTGCAGGGAAGGAGCGATGCAACGAGACTGCCGGTGAGCAGTACAGTCTTGAGGAACTTTGCCATCATTCTATTTTAGACGGCGAAGGAGGGGCATCCGGGTGTCTGGAGGGGGCGGATATGCCGATGTATCCGAGTTGTATATGGGGCAACGATTTAGCTGCGATTCTGAAAACGGGCGGAGGGGTGATCGCTGGCGATGACGCCGTCGCGGATGGTGACGACGCGGTGGGCGTACTCCGCGATGTCTGGCTCGTGGGTGACGAGGACGATGGTGTTGCCCTTGGCATGGAGGTCGTCGAAGAGGGCCATGATCTCTTCTCCGGTTTTGGAGTCGAGGTTTCCGGTGGGTTCGTCGGCAAGGATGATGGAGGGTTTGTTGACGAGAGCGCGGGCGATGGCGACGCGCTGGCGCTGTCCGCCGGAGAGCTCGTTGGGCTTGTGCATCATGCGCGTGCCGAGGTTGACGGACTCGAGGACGGCCTTGGCGCGGGCGGTGCGTTCGGCTGCGGGGGTGCCGTTGTAGATGAGAGGCAGCTCAACGTTGTGGAGGGAGGTGGCGCGGGCGAGCAGGTTGAAGGTCTGGAAGACGAAGCCGATCTCTTTGTTGCGGATACGGGCGAGTTCGTCGTCGTTGAGCTCGGAGACGTCGTGTCCGTTGAGCCAGTACTTGCCCTGGGAGGGCGAGTCGAGGCAGCCGATGAGGTTCATGAGGGTGGATTTACCGGAGCCGGAGGGTCCCATGATGGCGACATACTCGTTGTGGCGGATGCGGAGGTTGACGCCGCGAAGAGCGTTGACCTGTTGATCGCCCATCTCGTAGGTCTTCCACAGATTGTCGGTGACGATGACGTCGCCCGGCATAGGGCCATTGGTGTTTCTCTGGTTTGGGTCTACAGCGGTTTCGATAGCCATCCGGTCTCCGGGGAGTTTCAAGTGACAAGGTTAGTACGTTTGACGCTTCGAGTTGGTTCCGAGGTGCTGCAGGGATTGCTAGGACTTGTCCGCGTCGGAGGCGGTGGCATCGGGTGAGTTATCTCGTTTGACGGTGGTACCGCTTTTGAGGACGCGCAGGACTTTGTAACGGCCGGTGACCAGCTCGTCGCCTTCCTTGAGTCCACCGAGGACTTCGATATCTGTCGCTCCGGTGATTCCAGTGGTTACGGGAGCGAAGTTGACTTTGAGCTTGCCGTGGTCGCTGGTGACCAAATAGACGCCCTGAACGAACTGCGGCTTGGCGGATGGTTGTGTCGCCGAGGTGGAGGCAGATTTACCGTCGTGGGTGGCGAGATATTTCTCAGTGGCGACGTCGCGCTGGACGAGGGACTGGATGGGGATGACGAGCGTGTTGCTCTTGTGGGCGGTGGTGATTTTAGCGGTGGCAGAGAGGCCGGGACGGAGATCGGGCGATGCCTCGTCGAGGGTAACGACGACTTTGAAGTCCTTGGCTTCCTCGGTGCCGGTGGTGCTTTGGGTGGTGGAGAGGCCGGTGGTGCGGAGGAGGGCCTGGTCGCCTACTTCGGTGACGTGGCCTTTGAAGATGCGGCCGGGGAGAGCGTCTACGGTGACGTCTGCGGGCTGGTCCATGCGGATGTTGACGATGTCGGTTTCGTCGACTTTAACTTCGGCGGTGATTACGGACATGTCGGCGAGGGTCATGATGGTGGAGCCGCCGGCGTTCTGGATGCCTACGACGACGGTTTCGCCCTCACGGACGGGGACGTTGGTGACGAGGCCGTCAAAGGGGGCGCGGCTGATGGTTTTGTCGAGTGCATCGAAGTTGGAACGCTGGCTGGCAACCGCCTGATTGACGTGGGCTCGCTGGGACTCAGTCTGGGCCTGGGCCTGGGCAAGAGAGGCGATGCGCTGGGTGAGGGTAGCGGAGGACATGTCGTAGGCAGCTTTTTTGCTGTCGTAGTCCTGCTTGGCGATGAGCTTCTCGTTATAGAGGGACTTGGCGCGGTCGTAGTCAAGGCGCTTCTGCTCGAGGTCTGCCTTGGCTTGAATGATGTTGGCTTCGGCGGTTTTCTCGGCGGCGACGAGGGAGTTGACGTCGGTTTTGGAGGAGGCGATGGTGGCCTGCTGGGCAGCGACGGTGGCCTCGGGCTGGACGTTTTCGACGGTGGCGAGGACGGTACCTTTTTTGACCTGATCGCCTTCTTTGACGTACAGGTGCGTGATGCGTCCGAAGGCGGTGGCCCCAACGTTGACGTAGGTTTTTGGCTTGATCTGGCCGGTTCCGCTGACGATGGAGGTCAGGTCCTGGCGGAGGACTTTGCCAGTAGCGACTTTGGTGACGTTGGACTGGCTGTGAATGATGCTGCCAGCGATGATTCCGGCAAGAACCAGTACTGCAACTACAACAATGATGATCTTCTTCGCGCTCATCCAGATGCACCCTTTATCCACGTCCGCTGGGGTGCGGAACGGTATTTTCCTGCGGCATGACTCATGCTCGTACATGATTACGCACGGAGAAGTTGAAGCGTTCCATTTAAAACGCCAAAGCGTGAGAGAAAGCATGGCGCTGCTGGGCGAGAACTTCTTGTTTTCTGTACGTCTTACAATGCAGATGATATCAGGGCGCGTGGTGTCGGTCGCTTGTATCGCTCGTCCAACAGTCATACAATGAGTCAGGAAACAGGAGTTCCACGTCACATGTCTACCTCACGTACTTTGGTCACAGGATCAGCACTATTTTTAATGGCCTTGATGGGGGCAGTGGCAGCACCGGCACAGACAGCAACCACGACGCAGGCAGCGCCCGCGGGCCAGACGACCGATGGGGTGAACCAGATTCCGGCGACGGTGGAGAAGCCCGATCCGCTCAAGCGCAAGCTGAGCGACCAAGAGCGCTTCAAGCAGCAAAAAGCGCTGCGTGGTGAGTTGCACGGCGAGTACAAGAAGTGGGTTGACGAAGACGTCCGCTGGATTATCACGGACCAGGAGTTGCAGGCTTTCAAGAGTTTGAGCAACGACGAAGAGCGTGACCAGTTTATTGAGCAGTTCTGGCTGCGGCGCAATCCAAATCCTGACTCGCCGGAGAACGAGTATCGCGAGGAGCACTACCAGCGCATTGCGTATGCCAACGAGCATTATGCGGCCGGTAAGCCGGGGTGGCGGACGGATCGTGGACATATTTACATCGCATACGGCAAGCCGGACAGCATCGACTCCCACCCCAGCGGCGGAAACTACGAGCGTCCGATGGATGAGGGCGGCGGAAACACATCGACTTTCCCCTTTGAGACGTGGCACTACCGCTATTTGGCCGGTATTGGGGACAATATTGATATTGAGTTTGTCGATACGTGTATGTGTGGCGACTACCACATGACGATTGACCGCTCAGAGAAAGATGCGCTGAAGCATGTGCCGGGAGCGGGACAGACGCTCTATGAACAGCAGGGACAGGCGAAGCAGGCGGATCGGTTTGCGGGTGGCGGACTGGAGCAGCTTGGCACGGGGCCGATGTCATCGAGCAACCAGAGCAAGCAGTTTGATCGTCTGGATCGTTTTGCAAAACTGATGGCTCCGCCGGAGATCAAGTTCAAGGATCTGGAGGCGTTTATGGCTACCTCCAAGATTCTGACCGGGCCTCCGTTCCTGTTTGATGTGCGGACCGACTATGTGAAGGTGACGAACGATACAGTGCTGGTGCCGTTGACGCTGCAGATTCGGAATCGGGATATCACATTCAACAATAA
>DAICZO010000010.1 GCA_027311125.1 Acidobacteriaceae bacterium | reverse complement strand
GGTTTTGAGAGCGTAGGCGTATACGGTTGCGATGGACTGGAGGTCTTCATTCAACTCCAGAGGCAGCGTGGAGAAGAGAATTTTGCCGTGGCCCAAGTGGACTTCGGTCCAGGTTTTGCCTCGAGGAAGTGTTGCTTGGTCGAGGATGGTTGTGTCCGGGCCACTGAATTGGAGAGGGAGTGCGCCGTATGGTCCTTTGATGGTCTGGTTACGTAACTGTAGAGAGGGCGACATTTGCGGGAGGCCGAGGCTCTGGACTCGATTGGTTTGGTGGAGATGCTCGTCCGCGTTGAATGGGCCGGTAACCAGCAGGACGGCGCCGGCGCGAACGCGCACTTCGATGTCTGTCCAAGCTTTGTCAGTAAGTCCGTACGGCGAGGGCAGGAGGATGAGCTTTGGCGTGCCGAGGGTGTCGGTCTGGTATTCGCCGACTGCGTACGCTTCTGCGCGGTTGTAGTGATAGAGAACGCGAACGGTATTCTGTTGCGCCTTAAGAGCCTGGGCGTTGTAGACGGAGAGTTGCAGCGACTGGGGCAGGATGATGGCAACCTGAGGCAGGGTAATTCCGGTGGCGTATGGGGCGGCGTCGGTGGCGAAGTGGCCCAGGTCGCGGAGGATGTTCTCCCATACTTTTGCGGAGCCATCACTGCGCTGTATGCCGAAGTCTACTTCGCGTGCCCAGTCCCATTGCATTGCTCCGGATGAGCCTGCGGCAAAGCCAAGAGCAAGTTTGCGTTCTTCGATGGGGGTTCCGGTGAGTTCGTCGTAGCGCCATGTACCGTCGGGGCTCCAGGCGGGCTGATAGCCGGTTTCGCCGGTTATGTTCGGCATGCCGGGGCGCTTGGCTACAACTGAGTCCCAGAGAAGTGCGTCATCCTGCCAGTAGGTATGGTTGGTGGTAAACGAGATGCCAGAGGTGGCATAGAACAGGTTGAGGACGCGGTTGGTGACGCCACCTTCGTCCTGGCCGACGTTGATGAGTTGAGTGCTGCCAGCGTCGCGAATTGCAACGACCATGCCGTGTACCCAGGTGGCGAACATTTCCTGTGCGAAGAGGTTGTAATCGAGGGCGCGCACTTCGTTGGCATTGCCGTATCGATCGTAGGCGAGGTCGACTTGCTTCGGCAGAGGAATGTCGTTCCAGTTCCCTAGGTCTTGTGGTGTGACACGCCAGACGTCGGCGAGATTGATGAGGGTTGGGTAGCGGTGCTGGAGCCAGGAGTGCCAGGAGTTGAGTTCGACGGGATCGTTGTTGGGAACGTTGCCGTGGAAGATGAGGCGAGGATTGGAGAAAGATGGCTCGTTGATGAGATCGTAGGAGAGCCAAGGGAGATTGCGAAAGCGGTTGACGACGGAGAGGACGTAGGACTGTTGCGCCTGGACGGCGGACGGATCGAGATAAGGGTTGGGCGGTGTTTCAGTGGATTGATGATGGGGTTCGCCTGAGTGGGGAGAGAAGTCGAAGAAGGTGAAGTTGATCGCTATGTTGTGGCGATGAGCGGCAGCGAGGAATGCTTCGAGATTACGAAGAAAGCGCTCGTTGGCCTGACCAGTAACGGGATCGATGAACTTTGCGTTGGACATCCAGACACCGGTGCGGACGAAGTTGACGCCGTGGCGCTGCATGTCGGCGAAGTCGCGCTCCCAGACGGTGGTGTTTCGCGGGCCGGAAAAGTCCCAGCCGTTCTCCTCTGTGGTGAAGTAGTTGGTGCCGACGGGAAAGAAGGGTTTACCGTCCAGGGAGAGGAAGTCTCCGTGAGTGCCGAGGGTGGGACCTGTTTGGAGTGCGTTGAGATCTTCGACCTGCAAGCCGTTCTCGGCGAACTCCTGGGGGACGGTGGCGCCTGACGGCGTCCAAGTGGCGCGGATGGTGTAGAGGCCGGGAGCTAGTGGTTTATTGAATGGACGGCTACATCATTGTCTCGTCCGCCTATGGGAAGTGTGGCGGTGTCGAGAATCCTGTCGCCTTCGATTAGCTCGACTTTGGCGCTGCCGAGGGTGCTTGGTTGATGTTGTTGCAGATGAAGCGTGAAGTCAGGAAGCTCGCCGTGACGGATGGTTGAGAACTGGGCTTCGATGAAAAAGTTGGTCGGTCCTGCTGCGGCGTATTCGGCTGCCGTATGAATGAGGCTCTTACCTGCAGGGGAGTCCCAATAGCCATTCTTGGGGTTGAACGGCAGCGCTACGACACGGGTACCAGGGAGGATTCCGGCGTTGTCGGAGACGATGATGGGAGATGCGAGGTGTGTGCCGTCGTCGGCGTCTAGGTAGCCGAGGCCTTTGAGGTGTCCTTCTTCCGCAAACACGGTTTCTGCCTGGACTGAGAGCTTGGGTAAGAAGCTGTAGCCATTTCGCCACGCAAAGTGGTTTGGCTCGGTTAGGGGTACTGCGTAGCTGTGCCTAAAATCGATGGTGCGGCTGTAGCTGTCCTGTTGCGATTGAGCGGTGAAGGAGCCTTCTTTGTCTCCAAGGACGGGCACGCTGAGAGGCTGACCGCCGAGCAGGAGCAGATTGCCTCCGCCGCGGAGGTAGTGCAGGATGCTGGGCCATGCGGCAACGGGGACGGCTGAACCGTACGGCAGGACGAGCAAGGATGTGTCGCTGAGTACAGCGCTCGAACGGAGTTGGTCGATGGAGGTGAAGATTACGCCGGAGCCGAGGGCGTCGGTGAGCGCTGCCTGAGTTAGCGGCTGGCTTGCGATGGTTGGGAAGCCCGACTGCCAGAAGACGACTATTCGATGGGACATGCTGGATTGCGCTGAAGCTGACGACAAGGCGAGTGTTCCGACGAATGCAAGAGTTGCGAGGCGGAAGAATGAGGGCTTGCGCCGAGTATTGCAGCGTTTTAGTGGTAACGATACCATTGACGGGAATAGTAACGCTGCCAGATGGGCAATGGCAATCTATAAGTTTGATTTTGGGGTGTATTGGTTTAGAAGCTGTGCTTGTGCGGGAGAGTGGTTTGGGTTGTGTTTGAGGTGGGGGGTAGAGTCGATCATGATCTGTGCAGGCTTATTGTGGTCTAGCAGGACTACAACCATCTGCACCACATCAACGTGGCACTCCTCACCGAAAGCCTTGACGTGATTTAGAAGAGCTCAGCCGCCGCACTGTCTACTCTTGCTTCCAACGCCGCAACAACCCTTTTCAGATACCCCACCACTAGCAGAAGCTAGCTGAGACAATCGGCTACTGTCGCTCGCGTCATTCTATGAAATGGGTAGAATTGGGTGTATTTTGGGTCACCTTTGAGGGTTTCAAGAGGTTGTCCATCCACTCCCTCCGAAGGCTCCCGTTGTTCGACACAGCCATATGCCCACAGAGATCCCTCATACCCAACCTGCGTAACTGCCCAGAAAAGTGACTGATGTCCGTTTAAAGATTTGTAGGGTCTTTTGAAGTTGATCGGAATTCGACAAGCAGGCGAAAGACTAACGCACAGGATGCTCCAGGAGCCACTTGTCTGGCATGAATGAACGGTTGACATCCCGCAGTGCTGGCATGATTTGGCGTTCACGGTGGATTGCAACAAACGATTAAAGATCAGGAAGCGACGGCAAGAGATCTAGTTAGCGACGAATACTTGGCGGATCGGAGTTGTTACATTCTGCTCTGCATTTAATGGAGTGGCCGGAGATCATGTGTATTCCCATTTGTGTCGATCTACGGTGAGATCTTCCCATTCTTAGAGCAGCGCTTGATGATCTTGCTTTGCTCCCGTCGCGGCAAGGTCTGCTTGCACGTGATTGTAAGAAGAAAAAATACTGATTGCGCCGTAACCTCAGCTTCTGCGCACCATCGTACGGTGTACAAGCCAACCGTCGCCTACCGGGGGACGGAAAGCGAATCTAAACCAGGAGAATCTAACATGACCAATTCTATGAAATCAGTATGTATGGCAGCTGCGGTAGCGGGGCTGCTCGGTGGCTCAACGATTCGGATGCAGGCGCTGACGGTAGCCGGACATGTTTCTGGAAGCAATGCTGCTATCTCCAGTGCTATCGCGGGCAACTCTTCCTTCGCGACTGATCCGCAGAAGCCAAAGCATGCGTGCAAAGGGCAGAATGCGTGCAAGGGGCAGGGTGCAGATGGCAAGAACTCCTGCAAGGGTAAGGGTAGCTGCGCAACGGACGGCACCAAGCCGCCGATGTCCCAGATGTAAGCTTCGTACTGGTGTGGCTGCGGGGTGTGCCTTGCTGCCGTCCCGCAGTCTTTGCTGAATTACGTTTACTTTGCCGATGAATAAGTCTCATGTGGAGTTACACCATGCCTGCCAATCGCTTCAATGGCTTCACTGACTATGGTGTTGGGATCGGTCTGAGAATACCGCATTACCAGCATATTTTCGAGCAAAAGCCAGTGGTTGACTGGTTCGAGATCATATCTGAAAACTACATGGTGGATGGTGGCAGACCGCTATATATCCTTGATCAAATTCTCGACCAGTATCGTGTTGTGCAGCATGGTGTGTCGTTATACCTGGGGTCTGCCGAGCGGCTCAATCGGGAGCATCTACGCAGATTGAAGGATCTGGTTCGGCGGACAAAAACTCCTTGGCTGACAGACCATCTGTGCTGGGGTAGCGTGGATGGACGCTATACCCATGACCTGTTGCCGATGCCCTACACGTTTGAGGCTGCACGAGTTACTGCAGAAAAAATCCGCCAAGTACAGGATTTTCTTGAGATTCCGATTGCAGTAGAGAATGTAAGTAGCTACGCCGAGTTTCATATTTCTGAGATGACCGAATGGGAGTTTCTTGTCGAAGTTGTCGAGCAAGCTGACTGTGGAATTCTTTTAGATGTGAATAATATTTACGTTTCATCACGCAATCATGGCTATGATGCGCTGGAGTATGTCAACAGTATTCCAGCGGAGCGCGTGGCGCAGATTCACATTGCAGGACACTCCAAGTTTCAAAAATATACATTGGATACGCATGATCACCCTGTGATCGAACCAGTATGGCAACTCTACAATCGCGCCATTGAACGGTGTGGCTCAACAGCAACGCTGTTGGAATGGGACGACAATATTCCTTCCTTCGAAGAGGTGCATCGTGAGGCACTGAAGGCAAATCGCTTCCTCGATCAGCAGCATGAAAGTGCGGGTCTTAGACCGATTGCTGAGGTTGTCTCGCAGTCAGGGGCTATACGATGAGCAGTCAACTGCTTCAATTACAGCGACGCATGGCGACTGCAGTGATGGAGCCATTGACGCGTTACGAGAGTACGCGCAAGGTCCGGCGTGATGGTGTTGACATGGCGAGTGAGGCATCTGAGTTTATCAAGCCTAATATTTCGTTGACATCGCTGGAACGCTTGGAGATTTATAACAGGCAATATTGGTTTCGGTTGTATTCGAGCTTGGAGGAGGATTTCCCCGGCCTTCTGGCGGTATTGGGACGTAGAACGTTTGAGCGAGTGATGCGTTGCTATTTGGACACATATCCTTCAACTTCGTTCACATTGCGCGACCTAGGTAGCAAGCTTCGAATGTATTTGAGCAGCCATGAAGAACTTATTGGAAGCAAAGGCAAGATCGCATTGGATGTAGCAAGTCTGGAATGGGCCCACATAGAAGCCTACGATGCTGCGACTTTTCCTGCACCTGAACCGGAGTATTTCGCAGGGATCACGGATGATAGCTTCCTACGATTACAACCCTCTGTCAGGCTTCTTGAGTTAGCTTACCCCGTTGATGATCTTCTGATTTCGATCCGGCAGAGTATAGGCAGTAGTGATACTTCCAGCAATAATGCCTCTGTAATACGTAAGAGCTCGACAATCCGACGCGTGGGGAAGATTAGCTCTACGACTTTATGGCTTGCTGTCCACCGACAGGAGTTTGCGGTTTATTACAAACGGCTTCGGCTGGAGGAATATCGAATGCTTTGCGCAATTCAAGCGGGCCTTCCGCTCGGCAAAGTGTTTGAAACTGCTTTCCAGGGCAGCACTATGGACGAGGCCTCGCAGGCTGAGTTACTTCAAGAAGCCTTTCATCAATGGGCTGTTCTCGGTTGGCTGTGCGCACCAGAGTAGTCGAGCTGACAAAGAAACCACCGGGAGATAAGAGATGAAGGCGAAGATTATTGTTGCTGCTTTGGCCCGCTATTACAAAATATTTGGAGATCTTGCGTCGTCTGCACAGTCTCCATTCCTGCTCGTGGTTCGACTGTACTGGGGCTGGCAATTTGGACAAACTGGTTGGGGAAAGCTGCACAATCTTCCCCAGATCACTTCGTTTTTTATTTCTCTGAATCTTCCGTTTCCAGCCTTCACCGCAGGTTTTGTAGCATGGGTGGAACTAGTTGGAGGCATACTACTTATCCTTGGGCTACTGTCGCGATTTACAGGGTTAGTGCTCGCAGTCAATATGTTTGTTGCTTACTGGACTGCGGACAGAGTAGCCCTACAATCAATCTTTAGCGATCCAGGAAAGTTTTATGTGGCTGATCCCTACGCATTTCTCTTTGCCTCAGTAATGGTTCTGATTTTTGGCGCAGGTTTGTTTTCCTTCGATTAAGTGTATAGTCGCTGGGCCCGTGGCAACCAAAGTCAGCACTGACGGCTTTGGTATGTAGCGATTGTTTATATCCGTTTGCTTCGACGTCGGTCGTCCGAGGTGGGGCAGTATATGCAGCGAAGGTGATGTTTAGTGATGAATGTGGCCGCGGACGGTTAAGACCGGGCATGGAGCAGTTTGGATAACCTTGGTCAAGGTTCTCCATGGCTCGTGATCTGCAAAGATGCCATGCTCGCGGACGCCATGGACGATGAGATCGGCCTTCTCGTGACGGGCTATGTGGACTATTTGTTGGCTGGTATCGCCGTGCTCTACTCTTATTTTCGGTTGGCACCAGTTTGCGGTGTCTGCTGGTAACAGTTGGGAGAGTTGTTTTGCAGCCTGGTCGATGAGTTCTGCCTGAGCCTGCTTGGATTTGGTGGTTGGGATGACGTGCATAACCGTAAGCTGTGCTTGCAACTCTTCTGCCAACGATGCTGCGTATTGTGCGGAGCGAAGGGAGTCCAGGGTTAAATCACTGGCTAGTATCAGGGATTTGAACTCTGGGAGTGGTTTAGCGTGTGGGCCCATGATGAGGACTGGACAGGCCGCTTGACGCAGCAACGATTCTGCAGTGGATCCGAGGAGCAGTTTTTCCAGACCGTGGGCTCCGTGAGAACCAGCAACGATGAGGTCTATCTTGTGTTTCTTTACGGCTAGATTGAGACTTTCGAGGAGCGATCCCTCAGTGAAGATCGAGCTGTGAGGGATGGATTGCAGCTCGGGTAGAGCGGCTATTTCCTTCTCCATTCGGACTTTAGCAGCAGATATGTTGGCACTGAGAACCTCTGGCATCATGGGCTCAAAGCCGGCTCCGTAGACGATGGGGGAGATGGCGTTGAAGAGCAGGAGTGAACTGTCGAAGTGTTTTGCTAATACGATGGCAGCCTGGAGTGCGGCGTGTGAGTGTCGGGAGAAGTCGATTGCTACCAGAATATGATGGAAGCGCACGCGTGTTGTCTGCAGGTGTACTTGATCGTACTCGGGCTGATTGAGATTGATTTCCATGTCGAAACCTCGATCGAACTAAGCTGCCAACTGGCATGATGTTCGCTCTACACATGGCGACAGGCTGTGATTTGTGTCACTGGAGATCGATGCGTTAGACAGGATACAGGGATCAGTGCGCTGCGGCATGAACCTGTCCAATGCCGAACGCTGCGTCGAAGTCGACTTCCATGAGCATGTAAGAGCAGTTGGGGCAGATGAGCCACTTGGGTACGGGGAAGTTTCGCTGACGGCGGAGTTGGCAGATTTCGTACTCCAACTGGAGATAAGTTTGGGGCGAGATGCCGTCGGCAGGGGAGTAGGCGGTGCCGTCGACGGGCCAGAGTGGCGAGTAGAGTGGTGTGATGCCACGATCGAGGAGATACTCTGCCCCTTCGCGAATGCTGGACAACATCTGTTCGGTAGTCATACCGGGAGCAGGGGGCGGGACTTCGACCCCGGCGACGAAGGCAGAAGCTACGTTACCCCAGCCAAAGACATCGACGGCATCGGTGAGTGCCTTGATCCAGCGATCGCGTCCGACGGATTTGGCCTTGCCAGGACAGACGGCTTCGAAGGTTGCAGCATCCCATGTCTCCATGTTGTAGCAGCAGGTGTCGGCACCAGCATCGCGATACTGCATGGAGCCATCACGGTCGACGGCACCGGAACCAGCGGTGACGTGCATGGAATTCCCTACTGCGGCGCGAGCTACTTTGATGACGGGACTGAAGCGCTGGACCTCCTGCTCGGGGTGCAAGGTCGATCCGCCAACGATGTAGACGTGGCGGGCCTCGCCTGTCTTTGCGGCGTTGGTAAGGACTTCGCTCAGGCGATCGAGGGTACGGCTGTTAGGGGGGATGATTCCTGGGAACTGGCCTAGTGACTGAGTTTTGGCGTTGAACCTGCCATAGCCGCAGAACTTGCAACTGGACTTAGTCATAAAGTACTCGCAGCCGGGTGTGAGGTTGACGACCAGCATATCGCCGAGTTGCTCGACTCCTGCCTCGGAGTAGGTACTGCCGTCGCTGGTTCGGAAAGAGGCCCAGGAGTGCTCTGGAACAAATTGAACGTCACAAAGGGGTTCTCCGTGGCTGGTGAGCAGGTAGCCGTTGGAGCTAAGCTGCACTTCGAATTCGCTGGCATCGTTGACGCGTACGCGAGCGACAGCGTTCTCCAGCTTGAAGAGATAGGGAACAGGCAGCAACTGGCCATGTCCGTCAGGGGTTATTTTGCGATGGGGCCAATAGTTGGGGGCTGCACCGTTAGCTACGGCTTCGGTAAGAGCGTCCGAGTAACGGACTCCCTTGAACATGAGTTCTGCTTTCCAAACGATCGGTTTTGGCAGGACATCGTAGAGTTCGTCGAAGGACACATTCATATCGATCACAACCTCCTATTTCCTTAGGGGCCCGATCAGTGCCATTTCATAGAGGGAAAAGCGCCTGAAGACGGATCATAGCGCGAACAACAGAATTAGGAAAGCAGAGTTTACGGCGTGGAACTGAGATGCCAGTGGGGGCTGTGCAGATTGAGGTAGGGGGTGGTGACGGACCAAAGTACTGTTCGCTTTCTGTCTGCAGACTATTTGCTTGCTTGCGCGGATTGGGCTATTCTCTGCTCACTTGTTTTGGGCCCCGGTAGATTTGCCTTACTACTTTGCGGTATCAGGAGAAGTCCACAACATGGCGGATGACATAGCGGAAACAGTTCCTGATCCAGCGCGGATTATGGAGTTGGCGAGCGCATTCTATGGTTCGTGCATATTGTTTACAGCATCGGACCTAGGTATATTTGCGAAGTTGGCGGAGATGGGCAGTGCGGATGCCGCGATGGTGGCGGGGGGATTGGGCACCGATGTTCGCGCAACAACGCTTTTACTGGATGGGTGCGTAGCCTTGGGGCTACTGTCGAAGACTGGAAGTCTGTACCGCAACACCGCGTCCACGGCGGTTTTTTTAGTGCCGGGTCAGCCGGGAGATTTGTCGCGTGCCATCCGCTTCAATCGTGATGTGTACGAGGCTTGGGGCAAACTGCCGGCCTTTGTGAAGGCTGGTGTACCGGTGGAGCGACCGGAAGTGCATCTGGGAGACGATGTGGAGCGCACCCGCACCTTTGTGCTCTCGATGCATGGGCGTGCCATGGGAATTGGCCGAGCGGTTGTTGCGCAGTTAGAGCTTACGGGGCGCAAGCAGATGCTGGATATAGGTGGCGGGCCGGGGACCTACTCTACATTGATCGTGCAGGCGTATCCGGAGTTGAAATCAACGGTACTGGATTTGCCAGGTGTGGTGGCTGTGGGAGCTGAGTTGGTTGCGAAGGCTGGTGCCGCCGACCGGGTAACGATGCTTCCTGGAAACTACCATTCGACGCCGTATCCCGGCGGGAACGATGTTGTGATTATCTTTGGAGCTCTACATCAAGAGTCGGCCGAGTCGATTATTGCTATTCTGCGACGTGCTCACGGAGCATTGGTTGCGGGGGGCGTGATTTACATCCTCGACATGATGACGGATGAAACGCATACCTCGCCCGTGTTCTCTGCCTTATTTGCAGTGAATATGGCGCTGATCGCGAGGGATGGGTGGGTTTTTTCGGATAAGGAGCTAGGTGGGTGGCTGGCGCAGGCTGGATTTGTAGATTTTAGGGTTAGGCCTCTGGCTCCTCCAATGCCACATTGGTTGGCATTTGCGCGGAAGCCGTGAGCGGATGAAGAAGCAATCTATTTCATGCTTATACGAAATAGATTGCAGAGTGACCTCAGTACTGTTGATCGATTGAGATGCAATGTGAAGCGGAAGTCTTTGTAAAGTATTGTTGCTAAGAGTGATTCGGTGGAGCGAGCGATGGATATGCAATTGGCACATCAATTGCACGCAGACAGTACGTTCGGCGCATAAATGGGCCCTAGTAAGTCAAAGGTGAGATTTCGGGCTCAGGAGTTGTGCCATGGACCTAATCACTACCCCAACACCGGCTAAAGTTCACTCGGACATTGCTCCGCTCACACATCTTGGTGCGTACGTACGGCTAGTGCGTCCTGCGAATCTGGTTACTGCTGCGGCTGATGTTATTGCTGGTTCTCTGGTTTCGGGTGGTAAATCGGAGGCACTGGGCTGGCTGATTGGTGCGAGTGTTTGTTTGTATGCCGGCGGTGTAGTGCTAAATGATTATTTTGATCGGGATCTGGATTCAGTGGAGCGTCCTGAGCGGCCACTTCCACAAGGTCTAGTATCTGCGAGGACAGCGGCTTTTCTGGGAGGCTTGTTGCTGTCTTCTGGGGTGGCTTCTGGCTTTTACGTCTCAACTATTACGGGCGTGATTGCAGTTTGTATTGCAATTGCAGTGTTGCTGTACGATTCGGTCGCCAAGGACCAGTCACTTGGTCCAGTGGTGATGGGAACATGTCGCGCGTTGAACTTGCTGATGGGACTCGCAACTGCTCCTGCACTCCTTGGACATACATGGTTATTGATGCTGCTGCCATTGGCGTACATCAGTGGAGTGACCCTGCTGAGCAGGGGAGAGGTGTTTGGGGGGAGTCGTACTGGCAGTGCTGCCATGTTGGTGCTGCTTTCGTTCGTGGTCGCAGGGATTGTAGTGATGCAAGGCGTTTCAGTTGAACGATGGTTGCGGGTATTTCCGTTTATCGCGTTACTGCTACTCAAGGTGTTGCCACCACTGTGGCGTGCGTACCGAAGACCCGAGGCAGCTCAGATTCGTGCGGCTGTACATGCTGGAGTGGTGTCGCTGATCGTACTGGATGCGGCAATTGCCGCTGGCTATGTGGGCGTGGTGTATGGTGCAGCCATTGTTTCGTTGAGTGTAGTTGCTATGGAGTTGGGTCGTATATTTCCGGTGACTTAATCATGAGATCGCTACAGCAGAAATTTACAGTCGTGTACGAATATCCAGTTCATTTCACCACGAGCGTATTTGCTTCGGACAATCGCGTTCTGGTTGACACGCTATTGGCTGCAGGGCCTGGTCCGCATCGGGTGCTGTGTGTTCTGGATGAGGGAGTTTTGCTATCGCGTGCCCGGATACTGGAGCAGATTGAGGCGTATGCGCGACAGCATCGGGAGACGATCAAAATGGTGTGCTCACCTTTAGTTCTATCTGGTGGTGAGGCGGTAAAGAACGATAAGGACTCTTATCTGACGATCCAGACGGCGATCCAGGAACTGGGAATTTGTCGACAATCGTTTGTACTAGCTATCGGCGGAGGTGCGTTGCTGGATCTGGCCGGATTTGCCGCGGGTACAGCGCATCGGGGCGTGCGCCTGATTCGTATACCAACGACGGTACTCTCGCAGGATGATTCCGGTGTTGGGGTAAAGAACAGCATCAATGGGTTTGGTAAGAAGAATTTTCTGGGAACATTTGCGCCGCCTTTTGCTGTGATTAACGACGCTGCATTTTTGCACGGTCTGTCGCAGCGCGACTGGATTGGTGGAACGGCTGAAGCGGTAAAGGTTGCGTTGCTTAAAGATCCAAGTTTTTTCACTGCTATCGAACAAAGTGCAGACGAGTTGGCACTGCGTGGTGATGGAGCGATGCAGCGACTGATTCACCGTTCGGCGGAGCTGCATTTACAGCACATTGGTCTTGGTGGTGATCCGTTTGAGACAAAATCTTCGCGTCCGTTGGATTTCGGACATTGGTCGGCACACAAGCTGGAGCAGCTAACAAATTTCGAGTTGCGACATGGAGAGGCCGTGGCAATTGGCATTGCGCTTGATGCGACCTACTCGTATCTGGATGGCTTGTTAGCACACGGTGATTGGCAACGTATCTTGACGCTGCTATCGCGGTTGGGATTTGTATTGAGCGTGCCGGACACTGTTCGCAAGCTGGGCCCTATCGAAGACGCAGGCTCGCTGTTGCACGGTCTTGTGGAGTTTCGAGAGCATCTTGGTGGTGAGTTGACGATCACTCTGTTACGAGGGATTGGCGAGCCGGTTGAGGTGCATTCGATGGATGAGGAACTCGTGATCTCAGCAGTTCGCGCGGTGCAGGAGTGGAGTTACGCGATGCAGTTGTCCGTGGTCTAAAGGAGTGAGGTATGGGAAACATAGACTCATGTTGTCCGTTGCCGTTGCATCGAATTGTGGATGAGTATTTTGCGGAGAGCCGCAACAAGCTGCTGGAATTGGCGGCATTTTTTGATCGGCTGGACCGAGCGTGTGACGCCGCTGATCCGGATGGAGAGTTTCGAGTAGTGGCTCTGAAACGCGCGGCTCGAGTGTTACTCGAGCCGGGGCCGCAACGTGTGAAGCGGATGGCGCTGATGCTAAGTGATCCTACCGAAGAACCGCGTGGATACCTGGATCGTAAGGCAGCGTGGGGCGCTTATTCGGGCAATGGGGAGGGAGTCTGATGGACTACATTGAGCCACATGCACATATGATTTCGCGGACTATGGATGACTATCAACAGATGGCGCTGACTGGCTGTGTCGCGCTGTCAGAGCCAGCGTTCTGGGCGGGGTGGGATCGGCAATCCGCAGATAGCTTTGAGGACTACTTTCGCCAGTTGACTGAATTTGAGCCCACCCGAGCAGCACAGTTTGGAATTCAGCACTACACCTGGCTGTGTCTCAATCCGAAAGAGGGAGAGAATCGTGACATGGCGCGGCAGGTACTGGCGCGGATACCGAAATTTTTAGAGAGACCCAATGTACTGGGAATTGGCGAGATTGGGCTGAATCGGAACACGCTTCGCGAGATGGAGACATTGCGCGATCATATCGCCCTGGCGATTGAACATCGCAGCATGATTCTGATTCATACTCCACACCTAGAAGATAAGTACAAGGGTACGAAGCTGATTATTCGTACGCTACAAAGCTTTCAGAATTTGGATCCCAAGAGGGTAATGATCGACCATGCAGAAGAACACACAATCGAAATGATTCGCGATAACGGATTTCGCTGTGGTTTGACGTTATATCCGAATACGAAGGTGTCGCTGGCACGGGCGGCGGACATCATCGAGATGCATAGTGCGGAGGGGATTTATGTCAACTCGGCATGTGATTGGGGTTTCAGTGTGCCGGTTGCGATACCGCAGTTCATTATGGAGATGCGACGCCGAAAGCACTCTGAAGCTACGATTCGTAAAGTCGTGTACGAGAACCCGATCGCTTTTTTTTCTCAGGTCCCGAATTTTAATTTAGCTCGAGCGAGTGAATCTGTACCGCGGAACTTGAAAGAACTTGTATATGTGGATTAGGCCAGGTCAGCTTGACCTCACCTACTGTACGAATATCCATGCTGGCGAGAGCTGGGCTGAGGTCGCAGCGAGTATTGTCCGGTATGCTGTTCCATTGCAGAAGCGCTTGGCGGGAGATGAACCATTTGGGCTGGGGCTACGACTATCTGCGGTTGCTGCAACGGCGTTGCTTCGCGGGAACCAGTTGTCTGACTTCTACAGATTTCTGGCAGATCATCAACTTTATGTTGCTGTGATCAATGGGTTTCCATATGGCTCCTTCCATGGTGAGGTGGTGAAGTCGGAGGTATTTGCACCGGATTGGCGGGATGTAGCGAGAACGAAGTACACGCTTGACTTAGCTGAAATACTTAGCAGTCTGCTTCCGTCCGGGATGGACGGTGGTATATCTACACTCCCTCTTTCCTATAAGCCGTGGATTAGCGAGGATTCTGATGTTTTCTGGCAGAAGATTGTAACCAATCTAGTTGCGGTTGTTTGCCGGCTGTTAGAGATCCGTAACGAAAAGGGTTGCATGATCCATCTTGATGTTGAGCCTGAACCAAATGGATTGGTTGAAACTACGTCCGAGCTGATTGCGTTCTTTGAGGGACCGTTGGATCAGATGGGAGCGAAGATGCTTGCAGCCAGGCTTGGTGTGCCTATGGATGTTGCGAGGCAATACCTGCGTGAGCATGTACAAGTGTGTTTTGATACTTGCCATCTCGCTGTCGAGTTTGAAGACCCGGTCGAGTCGTTGCATGCGCTGATCGATCATGGCATTGGAATCGGAAGAATCCAGATTAGTTCTGCACTGCGTGTGTGTCTTGATGGATCACAGGGGGGACATGCACGATGTGTCGATCAACTCGCGGGGTTTGCGGATAAGACATATCTCCATCAGGTAATTGAGAGAAGGCAGGATGGATCGCTAAGACACTTTGCTGATTTAGATGAGGCGTTGGCGGGCATTCATGATGGTGAGTCGCGAGAGTGGCGGATTCATTTTCATATGCCTCTGTTTACTTCGCGGTATGACTCGCTGCTGTCGACTCAGGAGGATAATCTGAGGGTACTGGCTGAGGTTGCAGATGGGCGTATAAGTCGTCATCTCGAGATAGAGACGTATACCTGGGATGTGCTGCCGGAGGATTTGAAGAGTGACCTCTTAGCGTCCATTGAGCGGGAGTATCGGTGGGTTCTGGATGCGGTATGCATAAGACAGTAGTGCTGAATGTAGTTGGCCTGACGCCTGCTTTGCTGGGTGCGTCAACGCCTGCGTTAACCAGATTTGCGACACAGGGCAAGCTCGCCAGCATTGAAGAGGTGTTGCCTGCTGTGACGTGTTCGGCACAGGCGACATACTTTACGGGGCGCTATCCGGAAGAGCATGGAATTGTGGGGAATGGTTGGTACTTTGCCGATGAATGCGAGGTGCGATTCTGGCACCAATCGAACAAGCTAGTGCAGGCGCGCAAAGTATGGGAACTGGCACGCGATAGGGATCCGAGTTTTACCTGTGCCAACTGCTTCAACTGGTACAACATGTACTCCTCGGTGGATTATGCGGTGACTCCTCGGCCAATGTATCCAGCAGATGGACGGAAATTGCCGGATCTTCATACGCATCCAGCACCGCTCCGCGACGAATTGCAGGGAAGTCTGGGGATGTTTCCGCTGTTTGATTTCTGGGGGCCACGAACCTCGATACGGTCAACGCAATGGATCGCCGATGCGGCACGGAGAATTGATGAGCGATACGACCCTACCTTATCGCTTATTTATCTGCCCCACCTCGACTATAACCTGCAGCGCCTGGGGCCGAATCATGCTGACATAGCCAAGGATCTTGGTGACGTTGACGCTTTGTGCAGAGGCTTGATCGAATACTATGAGAGCCGCGACACCCGAGTGATCGTACTGTCAGAGTATGGAGTGACCGAGGTTCGGCGGCCAGTCTCGCTGAATCGGGTATTGCGTGAGCATGGTTTGTTGGCAGTGCGCGAGGAACTAGGCCGTGAACTACTGGATGCTGGTGCTAGTGCAGCCTTTGCAGTTGCGGATCATCAGATTGCCCATGTTTATGTCAACGATGGTGCGCGTATGGCTGAGGTGCGAAGGTTGCTGGAGGATACTGCCGGTGTGGAGCAGATATTGGACGAACAGGGAAAGCGGGAGCTTCGTTTGAATCATGACAGGGCAGGCGACCTGGTTGCCGTTGCTGCGGCAGACTCATGGTTTACCTACTATTACTGGCTGGATGACAGTAAGGCTCCAGATTTTGCACGGACGGTGGATATTCATCGAAAGCCCGGATACGATCCTGTGGAGTTGTTTGTGGATCCGACTTTGCGGATGCCTATGCTGAAGGTGGGTTGGAAGCTGTTGCAGAAGAAGCTGGGCTTTCGCTATTTGATGGATGTGATTCCGCTGGATGCGACGCTGGTGCGTGGCTCGCACGGTCGCATTAACGGAGTTGCTGCGGAGGGTCCACTGCTGATAACCAACGCGACAGGATTGCTGGAGCGAGACTCTATTGCTGCAGGTGATGTTTGTGGATTAATTCTCGACCACATCTTTATGTCTTAGCTGTCTGGTTATATTTCTGCATTGGACTTTACGGACTTGGCGCGAGTATGAGTAAGGGGTAGCGTATGACTGAAAGTTCCCTATTGGGCTATCAATTTCAAAAGACAATTCAGGATGTGTTGGTCGAACCAATTGCTGCTGTGGCGTGTGATTTGGTCAAGTAGAGAATGTTGGTTGGTGTAACGATTTAGAAGTTTTCTGTGTACCATGGGTTGACTCTCCCGAACGTGAGGGAGCGCACCTGTACACGACCGACCTGTTGTCGAAAGCGTTTGATTTCCGGGTCAGAGTAGAGAGAACGATGGCACTTACCACAGTAGCTGCACCCAGCCAGTCCATGATGGGCGAGCGTCCTTCCACCGACGTACGAGCGATGAGCACCGCAACGATCTTGTTCTTCATGTGGGGCTTTCTCACTTGTCTGAATGACATTCTGATCCCTCACCTTAAGGCGATCTTTGATCTGAATTATGGCCAGGCGATGCTGGTGCAATTCAGCTTTTTCTCGTCTTATTTTGTGTTCGCTCTGCCAGCTGGCAAGTTGGTGGAGTGGCGTGGATACAAGCAGACGATGGTGATTGGGTTGTTGGTGATGGCGGTGGGAGCGTTACTGTTTTTGCCTGCGTCGAGCCTGGCATCGTTTGGTGTATTTCTGTCGGCTTTGGTGATATTGGCGGGGGGCATTACGTGTTTGCAGGTGTCGGCAAACCCCTATGTGACCCATCTCGGACCTAGTTCGACAGCATCGAGCCGGTTGAATCTCGCACAGGCATTCAATTCGTTGGGAACTTTCATCGCGCCGTTCTTCGGCAGTATTTTGATTCTTAGCAGCGTTCAGGCGACCCCGGAGCATATGCGTTCATTCTCTGCTGCGGTTCTGCAGCAGTATCGTGTGCAGCAAGCCTCGTCGGTACGGTTGCCGTACCTGGGAATCGCACTGACGTTGGTACTGTTGTCGGTGGCCATCGCTCTGGTTAAGATGCCTCCGATGGACTTTACCAGAGACTTTCGTCCGGGTGAGTTGCAAAGCACGCCTTCTGGAAGCATCTGGTCGCATCCCTATTTGCTGATGGGTGCGCTGGGAATCTTCGTATATGTCGGAGCGGAGGTCTCGATCGGCAGCTTTCTCGTGAACTACTTTGGACTGCCTGAGATTGGACACTTAGCGGAGAAGACTGCGGCGCGGTATGTTTCCTTCTATTGGGGGGGAGCGATGGTGGGGCGGTTCATTGGTTCTGCGCTGCTGCGCCGACTCAAGACGGGAGTAGTGCTCGGTGGCGCCGCGGTGGTGGCGTTCTCGCTGGTAACTATTTCCATGATGACGCATGGGCATGTAGCGATGTGGACGATCATCGCGGTTGGCCTGTTCAACTCGGTGATGTTCCCCAGCATCTTCACTCTGGGGCTTAGCAATCTAGGCGAGCTCACCAGCAAGGGATCGAGCCTGATGGTGGCCGCGATTGTGGGAGGTGCGTTGATTCCTCTAGGCGAAGGACATCTCGCCGATCGGATTGGAATTCAGCACGCGTTTATGATTCCTGCGGCTTGCTATGTCTACATCGCTCTATACGGATTCATTGCGGGTAAGCGTGTCGATACTCCTGTCGAAGTTCCGGTGGTTCCAGCTTAGAGTTTTATCGGTTAAACAGCGTGGTTGTCGCTTTGTTACTCCGAGGTGAAGGTAGAAGCAGGGAGACCAGAACTGTTATACAGGTTGGCTTGGGTGGCGTTGGGCCAAGCGTAGCGGACGTAACGAGGTTCAGCCACGCTTGGACTGGAGACGGCGACTGAGTCGTCGTGAATGACAGCTTGAGCAGAGACGAAGTGGTGATTGTCACCTGCGACTTCGAATCCGATGAGGGTGTTTCCTTTACTGTTGAGTCCCTTGGCGTGATCGAACCAGACACGCAGGGAATTTCCTTCGCGTGTGGTCTGGCGGTAGAGTGGGCCGGAGTATTCGCCGGGCTTTCCGTAGACTGTTGTTTGTGCAGCAAGAGCCAGACGGTCTGCGACGGTTTGCTTGTCGGAGGGGTGAACATTATCCGGATTTCCTACATCGATGGAGACAGCCATAGCCGTGTTGTCTACGGAGAGTGTCCGGCGCTGTGCATCGCGGATGACGCCCCAGTCTTCAGTGGGTGAATTGAAGCTGGAGATCTGTACAAAAAGGAACGGGAAGTCGCCCTGCTGCCACTGGCGTCGCCAGTCTGCGATGAGTTCAGGAAATAGTTTGGCGTAGAGTGGTGCGCGATCTTTTGCACTATTGGTTTCGCCCTGATACCAGAGGACCCCTTTGATTGAGTAGGGTGTGGTGGGTGCGATCATCCCGTTGAAGAGACCTGCGGGTTGCCAGGATGCGGGATCTGGATGCCAGGGGTGTACGGGCATGGGGCGATGGGCTGCGAGGGCTTCAGCGTCCTGCTGCTTCTCTGCGGCCTGGATGGTAGCCATGCGGCTCTGATCCTTGGCGAAGCGGGCACGACTGGCGAAGAGCGGCATCAAAGAACTGTCGCTGGCGATACCTTCGAGACTGATCCACGACTCGATGGGGGTTCCGCCCCAGGTGGCATCAATCAAGCCTATGGGAACGTGCTCGCGGGCACTGATCTGGCGTCCGAAGAAGTAGGCGACCGCAGAGAATTTGGCGGCGGTTTGTGGAGTGCACGTCGTCCATGTTGCCTTGATGTCATTGAGCGGCACCTCGGAGCTATTGTGCTCGACACGTAGGAGTCTCACTTGAGGTAGGTTGGCTGCGGAGATTTCCTGATCGGCATCTTTGACGAAGGCCTGAGGTGGGAAGCCCTGGAGAGGCATCTCCATGTTGGACTGGCCGGAGGCAAACCAGACATCGCCGACGAGCAGATCGTTGCGCATGACGGTTGAACTGCCGTTGATGGTAAGGGTGTAGGGGCCGCCTGCAGGTTCAGGCATTAGCCACAGGGTCCACTCGCCAGTAGAGCTGGCGTGGGCTGTGACTGCCTGCTGGTGGAAGTGGGCAGTGATGGTTTCGTTGGGTTCTGCCCAACCCCAGAGGTGGATGGGAGCCTGTCGCTGGAGGACGGCGTGGTCACTGATGATTCCAGGGAGAACGATCTTGGCCGCGACGGTTGGGGGTAGCGTGAGCGCGGCGAGTAGCAGGGCTGAGATGGCTGAACAGCGAGCAGTGTTACCGAGCATGAGTGTCTCCCGAATGCCGATTTTAGGCGAAAGGGCGGAGGAGCACAAAAGCGTGGTTGAGCGAGGTTTGGTTAGTTGTCGGCGCGCTCGCGGGTGTAGGGCTTCATCATCAGAGCCCGGGCCTCGTTGACTGCGCCTTGCGTATTGTCGTTGGTTTGGACGGCAAGGCGGTACTCGTTGATGGCGCGGTCTCTCTGTCCGGTGACGTCGAAGATGCGGCCTAGCTGGATGTGGCTCCACACTTCGGTCCACTTGGGATCGCCGTCGCCGCGGAGTGCGTCGCGGAAGGAGTTGGCGGCGGACTGGTAGTTTCGTTGCTGGAAGAAGACTTCGCCGATCCGGTAGGCTGCGAGAGAGCTGTTCTTGTTGGAGTCGAGGGCCTTTTGGTACTCGACGAGTGCAGCGGTAAGGTCGCCCTGGGCTACTTGCTGCTGGCCGCGCAGAACCGCGACGCGGACGGCGAGGTCCGGGGTACTTTTAAGGACCCAGTTTTGGGGGTCGATGCTGATGCGCCGGGGGCGGCCGAAGGTTTCTACCGAGAAGGCGGATTCTGTTCCCGAGACATCGACACGTCGGATCTCGGTTTTGCCGTCGGTTTCGATACGTAGCTCAACGGGCATGCGAAAGAGGTCGAGATCCTGATCGATGGTGCCGATCGTGCGGAAGCCCTTGTTGTCTCCCAGGCGATAGACGGTGTATTTGTTGGTAAAGGTCGGGGCGCCAGTTCCGTCGAGCCACTGAGCGAAGAAGGGGCTGAGCTGGAGTTGCGACTGGGCTTCGGCGACCGTCTCAACGTTGGCAGTGCGAATGGATTTGTCAGTGTATTGGGAGAGCAGGCCACGGAGGAATTTGATAAAGACGTCGTCGCCCATCTCCCAGCGGAGCATATGGAAGACCATGGCGCCCTTTTCCAGGGTCATGGACTGGAACTGCGGAGAGAATGGGTCAAGCCGACCGAGAGTGGTAAGGGGTTCGGTATCGTAGGCGAGGGCTCCGGCTGCGATGTCAGTAATGGCGGATTGGAATGCAGTTTTTCCAGCAGAGTCTTCGAGGAACATCAGTTCGGCGTAGCGGGACATGCCGTTGGTGATCCAGGCGTCGTTGAGGGTGGCGGGGGAGATTTCGCTGCCCCACCACTGGTGGGCGAGGGTGTTGGAGAGCAGGCGCTGGCTGTTGTGGTCGACGATGCGGTTGCCGGCGATGGCGGCGATCTCTGGCGCCCAGGCGGCGGATACAGCATCTTCGGGGAGTTCTACGATATTGATCCGTCCGGATTCGGGTTGACCGAAGGTGTTGGACATGAACTCGAACTCGCGGGCGGCCTGGCGAACAAAGTCCAGGGCTCCGGCTTTGCGCTTTTCCGTGACGTAGATGCGGATGTTGTTGACGCCGGGGGCGGTGATGGGTTCGAGGAACTTGCCGGCGACGATGGTGCCGGGGAAGCCGGGCTTGGTCCAGTTGAAGGAGTACTCGGTGCGATTGCTGGGGAGGCTCTTGGGAGAGCCGGAGCTGCCGCTGCCGATAACACGCTCGTCGGAGGGGACGCGGATGTGCATCTCCGCGGTAAAGCGATTGGTGAAGAGCCCGGTCATGGGGAACCAGCGACCTGCATAGAGCAGGATGGAGATGGGGTCGGCTACCGCAGCGAGTTTAATGCCTTCGACGGGGCTGGTGTCGGAGCCGGTGAGGGCGCAGGAGTACTCGAAGTTGTAGGTAGTGGTGGTGCCTTTGGGGAGGGGGGCGGGGAGGGTGATGCGGACGGTG
>DAICZO010000160.1 GCA_027311125.1 Acidobacteriaceae bacterium | reverse complement strand
GATTGGTGTGACGCCGGTGCAGCTTGTAACCATGGTGAGCACAATTGCGAATGGGGGCGTGTATATGCCTCCGCATGTGCTGCTGCAGTCGACGGATGAGATGAAGGGCGATCCGCGGTTGAAGCCGATGGCGTTTCATCCGGTGAACCAGTTGCCGGAGAAGCTGCCGGATGGGGCACATCGAGTGATCTCGGAGATGACATCGGCGAAGATGCGGATGATGATGCAGGGGATCGTGACGGAGGGGACGGGGTCTCTGGCGCGGCTGAATGGCTATAGCTCGGCGGGCAAGACGGGTACGGCGCAGAAGATTGATGTGGCGACGCACACGTACTCGCACACGAAGCTGGTGGCGAGTTTTGCGGGGTTTGCGCCGGTGAGTAATCCGGCGATCTCGGTGACGGTGGTGATCGATAATCCGACAGTGGGTGCGAGCAAGTATGGCGGAGCGGTGAGTGCTCCGGTGTTTGCGGATGTGGCACAGCAGGTGCTGGAGTATCTGGGTGTGCCACACGATCAGCCGTTGAAAGCGAAGAAGGAGATGTTGACGGCAGCGGTTAAGGATGGGTTCGACGATTCGCCGAGCGACAACATTGGAGATTTGGATGCGATGTTTGCCGAGGTGAACAATCTGCCGGCGGATGATCCACTGCGGGCTTCGAGTGCGGCTACAGCGGCGGTTCCGGAGAGTGCGCCGAAGGAGGTTGCGCCGGTGACGCATGTGGCACCGAAGCCCTCGGGAGTGATGGCGCTGTTGCCGGCGAAGGTGATGGCAGCGTTCCGTGCAAATGGTGGGACGACCTCCGCGATGCCGGATGACAAGGCTGGAAGCAGTGGCCCGTTGGTGGCTGCGCATGTTGCGAGCAAGACAGGGAGTAAGGGTGGGGTGCTGGTGGATGCGGGGCAGCGGGTGGCGGTTCCGTCGTTTGCGGGTGCGGCGTTGCGGACCGTAGTAGAGCAAGCGGATGGCGCAGGGCTGCGGATTGAGCCGGTAGGGAGTGGGCTGGCGCGGGAGCAGGCCCCGGCGGCTGGCACGATGGTACCGGTGGGTACGGAAGTGATCGTACGGTTCATGCGGTAGGGTCGGGTTAGCTACTGGGCTGTGGCGTCGCATAGAATCGGTTTCGATATGCAATGGAATGAAGTAGCGAAGAGCGTGGTTGCGGTGGAGTGTGCCGATGGTGCGGGCGAGATAACTGGCGTGCAGTATGACTCACGCCAGGTGCGACGCGGGGATGTGTTTGTCGCCATGCGGGGTGAGGCGACGGATGGGAATCGCTATATCGAAAGTGCGTTGACGCTGGGTGCGTCGGCGGTGGTGACTGACTCGCGAACAGCATATGAGGCATTGCGGCGGGAGCATGTTGCCGTGGGTGCAGCGCTGGTGGAGCGGGGACGCCGTGCATTGGCTGAGATGAGTGCGGTAGTGCTGGGCCATCCGGAGCGCAGGCTGGCGTTGAGTGCGGTGACGGGAACGAATGGAAAGACGACGACGGCGTTTCTGCTGGAGCAGATGCTGCGCAGCGTGCGGCGGACGTGCGTGTTAATTGGAACGATTGAGACGCATGTGGGAGATGAGGTGCGGGTGTCGCAGCATACGACACCCGAGGCTTCGGACACGCTGCGGGTGTTCGCGGATGGCGTGGCAGTGCGGGCTACGGAGGCAGTGATGGAGATGTCGAGCCATGCGCTGGAGCAGGAGCGGGTGTGGGGGCGGCCAGTGGATGTGGCGATGTTTACGAATCTGACGCAGGACCATTTGGATTATCACGGTACGATGAAGAGCTACTTCGCAGCGAAGGCGCGACTATTTGAGGGCGTAGGTGCTGCGGCTCCGCGGGTGGCGGTGATCAATGTCGATGATGTTGCGGGCGAGCGGTTGGTGCGGATGGCGACGAGGTCGCAGGTGTTGGGATATGGGCTGGATGGACGAGGCGAGTTTCGTGCCGAGGGCGTGAGTATGCGCGCGGTTGAGACGCGGTTTTTGATGCAGACACCAGCGGGCGGGGTGGAGATGCTGTCTCCTCTGAGTGGGCGGGTGAATATCTATAACCTGCTTGCGGCAAGTGCGGCGGCGTGGGCACGGGGATTGAGCCTGGAAGAGGTTGCGGCTGGGGCAGAGAGGTTGGCGCAGGTACCAGGGCGGTTTCAGGTGGTGCCTTCGGGCGACCTGGGGGTTACGGTGGTGGTGGATTATGCCCATACGGACGATGCACTGCGGAATCTGATTGCGCTGGCGCGTGAGTTAGTGAAGGAGCGTGGGGGACGGGTGATTACGCTGTTTGGGTGTGGTGGGGATCGCGACAGAACGAAGCGGCCGCGGATGGGACGAGCGGCCGGTGCGGGGAGCGACCTGGTGGTGCTGACGAGTGATAATCCGCGGAGTGAAGAGCCTGCCACGATTATTGAGGAGGCGCTGGCGGGAGTGAAAGAGACGGGGACGACTTGTATTGTCGAGGAAGACCGGGCGGGGGCGATTGATATTGCGATTCGTGCGGCGCGGGTGGGAGATATTGTTTTGATTGCCGGTAAGGGACATGAGAAGGTGCAGATTTTGAGTGACGGGACTGTGCCGTTTGATGATGTGGCAGTGGCTGCTGGAGTGTTGAAGGAGATTGGATGAAGCTGACGTTGGGGCAGGTTGCGGACTGGATACATGCGGATGGCGAGTTTGATACGTCGGCGGAGGCGGTTGGGTACTCGATTGACTCGCGGACGATTGGGGCGGGTGAGCTGTATTTTGCGGTGAAGGGCGAGCGGCTGGATGGGCATTATTACGTTGCGGTGGCGCTGGCAAACGGTGCGGTGGCGGCGGTGGTTCGCAATGGATTGATGGTGCCGACAGAAGTGGATGAGGCTCGGCTGCTGATGGTGGCGGATGGGGATGATTGCGTGCTGAATGCACTGCAGATGCTGGCCCATGCGGTGCGCAAGGACTGGGGTGGACGGGTGATAGGAGTGACGGGATCGGCGGGGAAGACGACGACCAAGGAGGCGGTGGCACAGGTTCTGAGCGCGCGATTCAAGGTGTTGAAGTCGGCGGGGAATCTGAATAATGGGTTTGGGGTGCCGCTGCAGTTGCTGAAGCTGGAGCGGGTGCATGAGGTTGCGGTGATTGAGATGGGCATGAACCACGCGGGGGAGATCGCTGTGTTGGCGAAGATTGCAGCGCCGGATTGGGGGGTGGTGAGCAATGTTGCGCCGGTGCATATCGAGTTTTTTCCGGATGGGCTGGCGGGGATTGCGCGGGCCAAGTATGAGCTGATCGAGGGTTTACCGGCGGATGGCGTGGCCATACTGAATTTTGATGATGCGTATGTCAAGGATTTTGGGCGTGAGATGGGGGATCGGGCGGTGCTGTATGGGATGGGTGCGGG
>DAICZO010000158.1 GCA_027311125.1 Acidobacteriaceae bacterium | reverse complement strand
GTTGTTTTTTTAGTTGTCATCCTTCGCGAAGCGGAGGACCTGCTTCTAGCTTTTGTCGTTGCCTTTGCCCTTGCAGTTGCAGTTGTTTTTTTGTTGTCATCCTTCGCGAAGCGGAGGACCTGCTTCAAGCTTTTGCCGTTGCACTTATTTGTCTTTCACCATCATCCTGAACACAACAAGGGCCGCAGGCTTCTCAATCACCACCACCGCTCAGAAGTTTTCAACCGAAGTGCCGCAGTTACGGAGATCCAAGTGAGCAACGAAATCAATCCAAAAAAATACAGCATCCCCCTCACCGAAGGACCCAACCGCGCCGCCGCCCGCTCCTACCTCCGCGGCGTTGGCTTCAGCAAAGAAGACCTGCACAAGCCCATCATCGGCGTCGCCAACACATGGACCGAGATCGGCCCCTGCAACTTCCATCTCCGCGACGTAGCCGCTGCCGTCAAGCAGGGCATCCGCGACGCCGGTGGCACCCCAATGGAATTCAACACCGTCACCATCTCCGACGGTATCACCATGGGCACCGAAGGCATGAAGGCCTCCCTCATCTCCCGCGAAGTCATCGCCGACTCCATCGAACTCGTCGCCCGCGGCAACCTCTTCGACGGCATCGTCTGCATCGCCGGCTGCGACAAAAACATGCCCGGCACCATCATGGCCATGGCCCGCCTCGACATCCCCGGCATCATGCTCTACGGCGGCTCCATCGCCACCGGCAAACTCTGGGTGAAACCCGACGGCTCCCGCGCAGGCCAGCCGTCGCAAGACGGAGACCGTGAGCCGCAGGGCGAAGGCCGTTATGTCGACATCACCATCCTCAACGTCTTCGAAGGCATGGGCTCCCACGCCGCTGGCAAGATCAACGACGCCCAACTCGAAGCCCTCGAAGCCGCTGCCTGCCCCGGCCCCGGAGCCTGCGGCGGACAGTTCACCGCCAACACCATGGCCATGGCCGGCGAGTTCCTCGGCATCTCTCCCTTCAACCTCACCGGCGTCCCCGCCATGGACCCCCACAAGGCCGAAGCCAGCCGCGCCGCAGGCCGCATGATCATGGACCTCTGCAAGCACGACCTCCGCCCTAGCAAAATCCTCACCAAGCAAGCCATCGAGAACGCCATCACCGCCGTCTGCGCCTCCGGTGGCAGCACCAACGCCGTCCTCCATCTCATCGCCATCGCCAACGAGATGGGCATCAAGCTCAACCCCGAAAGCTCCGAGCCCGGTTCCGAGATGGCCATCTTCGACCGCATCAGCGAGCGCACTCCCTTCATCTGCGACCTCTCGCCCGGCGGCAAGTACGTCGCCAGCGACTACCAGGCCGCCGGTGGCTCCCGCGTCCTCGCCCCGCGCCTCCTCGAAAAAGGCCTCATCACCGGCGACAGCATCACCGTGTCCGGCAAGACCATCGCCGAAGAAGCCGCCCTCGCCGTCGAGACCCCCAACCAACCCGTCATCCGCACCTGGGACAACCCCCTCAAGCCCACCGGCGGCCTCGTCATCATGAAAGGCAACCTCGCCCCCGAAGGCGCCGTCATCAAGGTCGCCGGACACGAGCGCATCCACCACACCGGCACCGCACGCGTCTTCGAGAATGAGGACTCCTGCCACGCCGCGGTAGAAGCCGGCAAGATCAACCCCGGCGACGTCCTCGTCATCCGCTACGAAGGCCCACGCGGAGGCCCCGGCATGCGCGAGATGCTCGCCGTCACCGCCGCCGTCAAAGGCATCCCCGAACTCTCCGACTCCGTAGCCTTGCTAACCGATGGCCGCTTTAGCGGCGCCACCCGCGGCCTCATGGCCGGCCACGTAGCCCCCGAAGCATACCTCGGAGGCCCCATCGCCGCCGTCCACGAAGGCGACACCATCACCTTCGACATCCCCAACCGCGAACTCCGCCTCGAAGTCCCAGCCGAAGAGATCACCAAACGACTAGCCAACTTCAAAGCCCCCGCCCCACGCTACAAACGCGGAGTCTTCGCCAAATACGCCAACACCGTCTCCTCCGCCAGCCAGGGAGCCGTAACCACCTAACCCAAGGGGGGAGACGCAACCATCCCCCCTTGAAATTGTCGTCATTTGCCTGTCCCTGTTTTTATCGTTTGCCTGTCCCTGTTTTTTAGTTGTCATCCCTCGCGCAGCGGAGGATCTGCTTCTCGCTGTTGCCCTTGCCGTTGCTTTCGTTCTTGCTTTTGTTGTACCGGTGGGAGCGTGAGGCTTTAGCCCCACGAATCCCGCCCAACCAAAAGAAGGGCTTTAGCCCCGGGCCTTTCGCATCAGCACCGCAGAACACCGCGCAAGTACCCAAGTATCCGTCTTATCCGTGTTAAGCCTTTTGTCCCAAGCAGCAAGCGCCTCAAAGGAGCACCCCATGCCGAACAAAGCGTCGAATGAAGAAATCCCGACAAACCCGCAACTCACCGGTTCTGAAATCCTCTGGGCCACCCTCGTAGGCGAGGGCGTCACCACCGTCTTCGGCTACCCCGGCGGAGCCATCCTCCCCATCTACGACGCCCTCCGCAAGTTCCCCATCCACCACGTCCTCGTCCGCCACGAGCAGGGCGCGTCCCACATGGCCGACGGCTACGCCCGCGCCTCCGGCAAAGTCGGCGTCTGCATGGCCACCTCCGGCCCCGGAGCCACCAACCTCGTCACCGGCATCGCCACCGCCATGCTCGACTCCATCCCCATGATCGCCATCACCGGACAGGTCTCCTCCAAGGTCCTCGGCTCCGACGCCTTCCAGGAAGTCGACATCACCGGCATCACCCTCCCGATCACCAAGCACAACTTCCTCGTCACCCGCGCCGAAGACATCGCCCCCACCGTCCGCCTCGCCTTCCAGATCGCCTCCTCCGGCCGTCCCGGCCCCGTCCTCGTCGACATCACCAAGGACGCCCAGCAAGCCACCGCCGCCTTCGACTTCCAGGCCGCCGCACCTCCCGCCTATCGCCCCCATCCCATGCTTCGCACCACCGCCGGCAGCTTCGACCAGGCCATCGAACTCATCCAGCAGGCCCAGCGTCCCCTCATCCTCGCCGGTCACGGCATCGTCGAGTCCGG
>DAICZO010000157.1 GCA_027311125.1 Acidobacteriaceae bacterium | reverse complement strand
CATGGACTGCTCGCCGGAGACGAACTGACGGGTGAGGAGCGGATTGAGCTGCTCGAGTTCTACGGTGTCCCAGGAGTAGAGGGTTGCTGTGGGCATGAGGATAAAGACCTTTCCATTGGCTACGAGAGCATTAATTGCTTTTTTTTAGACGCTATCTTGTGTACAGTAACCGAAACAAGCTTCCAGCCTACGTTGCCGCCCATGATGCCGGCAAACCTGACCGAAATGTCCGCGAGGCATTACGGTCACAAGTGTTTTTTCCCTTACATTTTGAAAGTTAAAGCGGGTGATTGATCGATGCGTCTTCCAGCAGTGAAGGTGTTCCTGGTACTCCTCTTTGCGGTGATCTTTGGCGGTGTGGTGGCGAACGGGCCACTGGCACTGGCACAGGCTCCGGCGGCAGCAACCGTGGCGACGACGTCGTCGGCCAGTCAGGCTGATCGGATAGCGGCGCTGGAGAAGCAGGCGGCGGATAATGCGACTGCGATTGCGGCGGCGCAGACAGCGGGCGATAACGGGTGGATGCTGGTATCGGCGGCGCTGGTGCTGATGATGAGCGGGCCGGGATTGGCGCTGTTTTACGGCGGTCTGGTGCGGAAGAAGAACATTCTGGGCACGATGATGCAGACGTTCGCGATGATGGCCGTGATCACAGTGCTGTGGGCGCTGGTTACGTACTCGCTGGCATTCGGCGAGGGGAATGCGTTTATCGGCGGATTGCATAATGTGTTTCTGCGGGGAGTGGGTTTGGCACCGGATGTGAAGTATGCGGCGACGATTCCGCTGCAGACGTTCATGGTGTACCAGTTGATGTTTGCGATTATCACTCCGGCGCTGATTACGGGTGCGTTTGCGGAGCGGATGAAGTTTTCGGCGATGCTTGTGTTCATGGTGCTGTGGGCACTGTTTGTGTACAGCCCGATGGCGCATATGGTTTGGGGCAAGGGTGGTTTGTTGAACGCTTCGCTGGGCGGACGTTTCCCTTGTCTGGACTTTGCTGGCGGCACGGTGGTGCATGTGACGTCGGGAGTTTCGGCGCTGGTGACGGCGTTGTACCTGGGTAAGCGGCTGGGGTATCCGAAGGTTCCGATGCCGCCGCACTCGGTGGTGCTCAGCTTTATTGGCGCGTGCCTGTTGTGGGTAGGCTGGTTTGGATTCAACGCGGGTTCGGCATTGGCGGCTGGAACGCTGGCGACCTCGGCGTTTGTGGCGACGCACTTTGGTGCAGCGGCAGCAGCGTTGAGCTGGAGCGCGGCGGAGTGGATTCGTCAGGGCAAGCCATCGGCGCTGGGAGCGATCTCGGGTTGCGTGGCTGGGCTGGTGGCGATTACGCCAGCGGCTGGGTTTGTGACGCCGATGTCGGCGTTGTGGATCGGCGCGATTGCGGGCGTTTTCTGCTACATGATGGTGGTGAAGGTGAAGGCGTTGTTTGGGTATGACGACTCGCTGGATGCCTTTGGCGTGCATGGCGCAGGCGGTACGCTGGGTGCGATTCTGACGGGCATCTTTGCGAACAGCGTGATCAATCCGATCTTTGGCGCAGGCAAGGCGACCGGGCTGTTGGAGGGCAACGGTCACCAGTTGCTGAACCAGTTGGTGGGTGTAGCGATTGCCTGGAGCCTTTCCATAGTGGGTACGCTGGTGATTCTTTTCATCGTCGATAAGCTGATTGGGCTTAGGGTTAGTGAAGAGGCAGAGCGTGAAGGTCTGGATCTTTCGCAACACGGCGAAGAAGGTTACGATTGGGCGCACTAACGAACTCGGCATTGAACTACGAGGAAGGACTATAGGGTATGCAGAAGATTGAAGCAGTGATTCAGCCGTCGAAGCTGGATGCGGTGAAAGATGCTCTGGTGGAGATTGGTGTGGAGGGCATCACTATTCTGGAGGCTCGCGGACACGGGCGCCAGAAGGGCCACACGGAGTTTTACCGGGGGCGAGAGTACTCGGTGGATCTGTTGCCGAAGGTGAAGCTGGAGATGGTGGTGACCGACGAGATGGTCGAGAAGGCGATCCAGGCGATTATCACGACGGCGCGTACGGGCAAGATCGGCGACGGCAAGATTTTTGTGTCGAAGATTGATGAGGCGATCCGTATCCGCAATGATGAGCGAGGCGAGATCGCGCTTTAGGTCCGCGGAGTTGAGTGGAGGAGCCTGATTTTTGAACCCTTGTGACCGGTCCGTGTCGATGGGCTACGAGCGAAGCACTCCGAACGGCGACGAGGTTATGCAGGCAAACGAATCGACCCAAGATGCGAGGCGCGACGAGTACCAGCGAACGATGCTGGAGATACGTGGTGCGTTTGAGGCTGGCGGCAGCGGGCAGGCAACTATTGCTGCTCGTTCTGCCGCAGTGGATGCTCTGATTGCGGGTTTGTGGCAGACGGTGGTGGCGCGCGATCCGCGGATGGGAACGGGGCTGTCTCTGCTGGCGGTGGGTGGGTATGGACGGAGCCAGTTGTTCCCTTACTCGGATGTTGACCTGCTGTTTTTGATGGATGGGCGGCTGGTTGAGAAGGATGTAAAAGACGCCATACGGGGCGTGAGTCAGCAGTTGTGGGACTGCGGAATACGGGTGTCTCCGGCGACGCGGAAGCTGGCGGAGTGCGACAAGTTCGATGAAGACAACCTGGAGTTTACGCTGTCATTGCTGGATCATCGGCTGGTTGCAGGCGATGCGGTGACGTATGGGAAGCTGGCGGAGCAGATGTTGCCGAAGCTGTTGCAGCGGGAGCAGAAGAAGCTGCTGACGGGGCTGGCAGAGCTGACGCGAAGCCGTCATGCGAAGTATGGCGGCACGTTGTTTCATCTGGAACCGAACATCAAAGACTGTCCTGGTGGACTGCGCGATGTACATGTGTGCGGGTGGATTCGGCAGTTACAGGCGGCTGGTGGCAAGGAAGCCGGCGATGCGCTGGCGGCGGGTGGCGATGACTTCCGCAAGGCTGTGGAGTTTTTGTACCTGGTGCGCTGCTTTCTGCACTACCGGCATGACCGCGATGACAATACGCTGGATTGGCTGGCGCAGGATGCTGCGTCGGGTGCAGCGGTGGGTCTGTCTGGCAGGGAGATTGGTGCGGCGTACGCGGCGTATTGGATGCGCTTTTACTTTCGTCATGCGCGCAGCGTAGAGCGGCAGGTGACGCAGAAGCTGGACGAGGTGCCGGCAGGGAAGGCTCCGTCGAAGCTGTTTGGGCTGCGGGGTAAGCGGCGGGTAGAGACTCCTGAGGCAGGGTTTCGGCTGGAGCATGGCCGGGTTGTGCTGGATCAGCGGACGATTGCGCCAACGGGGGGAGCTTACGATCCGGCACTTGATCCCTATGTGGTGTTGAAGATTTTTGCTGCGATGGCGCGGACGGGAAGCAAGCTGGGGCGGGAGGCGGAGGAGCGACTGTCGCACGCGCTGCCGCTGCTTTCGGCGCATATAGAAGAAGGCCCGGCGTTGTGGCAGCATCTGCAGGGGATTTTGACGGAGAGCCATGCCGGGGATGCGCTGCTGGCGATGCATGCGCTGGGTGTGTTGGAGTTGCTGATTCCTGAGTTCCATGGGATTGATGCCTTGGTGATTCGAGATGCGTACCACCGGTACACGGTGGATGAGCATACGTTTGTGCTGATCGATACGCTGCATGGGTTGGGGGTTCCGCAGGCGGGTGGACTGGGAGAGTGGGCGGCGCGGTTTGGCGGATTGCTGCGGGAGCTTCCGCATCCGGGGCTGTTGTACCTGGTGGCTTTGCTGCATGACACGGGCAAGGGGCGGAATACGGGCGACCATGCGAAGGAGAGCATGCGGATGGCGAAGAGTGTTTTGAGCCGTCTGGAACTGGATGCTTATGAGAGCGGGCTGGTGCTGGATGTGATTGCGAATCATCTGGAGATGTCGTCGGCGCTGCGGCGGGATATTTTTGATGCGGAGACGGTGGGTGCGTTTGCGGGTAAGGCGCTGACACCGGAGGCACTGCGGATGTTGACGCTGTTTACGTATGCGGACATCAATGCGGTGCATCCGGATGCGCTGACTCCGTGGAAGGCTGAGAATCTGTGGCGGCTTTATATTGCTACGGCGAATTATCTTGACCGGAGCGTGGATGACGAGCGGGTGGGAGCGAGGGAAGAGAGCGAGCTGATCCACCGAGTGACGGGGCTGCTGCCGGGGCAGGCTGCGGAGGTGAGGGCGTATCTGGAGGGGTTTCCGGAGCGGTATGTGCGGACGAGAACTCCGGAGCAGGTTCGCACGCACTACCAGATGTCGAAGCGATTTGCCGAAGATGCGGTGCAGTTGGATTTTCGGTATGCGGCGGGTGTGAGTGAGTTGACGCTGGTGACGCGAGACCGCGCACAGTTGTTCGCGAATATGGCTGGAGCGCTGGCAGCGTGGGGCATGAATATTGTTACGGCGGATGCGTTCTCTAACCGTCAAGGGGTGGTGGTGGACAGCTTCCGGTTTACGGACAGCTTTCGGACGCTGGAGATGAACGAGTCGGAGCATGAGCGGTTTGTGAAGAGTGTGCATGATGTGATGACCTGGGTGCTGTCGGTGGAGAAGCTGCTGGCGGGGCGCAAACGTGGTCGGCGCAAGGCTCCGAAGGTGGTGGTGGAGGCGCGGGTGGAGTTTGATGATGAGTCGTCGTCGCATAGCACGCTGCTGGAGGTGGTGGCACAGGATACCCCCGGACTGCTGCGTGCGTTGAGCCTGACGCTGGCCGCGCGAGGATGCAATATAGAGGTAGCGCTGGTGGATACGGAAGGTGAGACGGCGATCGACGTGTTCTATCTGACGCATGATGGGGAGAAGCTGGATGCCGCGGAGCAGGCGGTGTTGCGGCGGGAGTTGGTTGAGGCGATGGAGGAGAATGCTCGCTAGGTTTGGGTTGGTTTGTGGGAGACTTGCCAGGGTATTGCTCGTTCTGGGATTGGTGTCCGTTGCGGGGGATTTGCGGAGTTGGGCGCAGCTACGGGGCGGGGCGTGCCAGCGTGAGGTGGTCGAGGGCGAAGTGCGGGCGGGCGAGGCGTTTGTGCGGCCGGTGGGGAATGGGTTGGAGGTGATGCTGGAGCCGCTGGCTTCGGGCTGGATTGTGCGGGTGCTGCCGGTGGCTGGGCCGCGGCAGGCGCATGATTATGCGGAGTTGGCGACTCCTCCGTATGCTTCGGTGAGCCCGTTGCTGATGAGCACGGACTTTAGTTTTCGGGCACAGGATGTGGTGGCGTGGAATCCGCGGCGGTTTCGGTTTGCGGCGAGTGCACGGGATTTTGAGCGGTTGCTGGGGGTGTATGGGCGGTATCGGGCGACGGTGCCAGCGGGTGGCGCGGTGGAGGCTGAGTTAGCGGAGTTGGTAAGCCATATGCCGGAGGGTGTGGTGCAGATTGTCGATGCGAAGCTGACGCCGGGGATGGCGAACCAGTCGCAGATGGCGGCGATGGTAGCGTCGCACTTCAGCACGACGGCGCACACGGTGGAGGAGCCAGCGGAGGGTAAGGGAAGTGCGCTGGGTCGGGTGGAGTGGATGCGGTTTCGGGTGAGTCTGGATGTGCCGGCGGGCTTTAAGATGGCGAGTGGGGCCAAGGTGGAGCGGCGTCCGTGTCGGTAGAGAATGCCAATCGAGCTACGAAAGATTTACCGGGTTGGCGGAAGAGTTTTATACTGAAGGTATGAGTTCACCATTAGACCAGACGACGAGCAAGGCGCACCCGGCGGGGGCACAGCAGGATGACCGGTATTTTTTTGGGGCGCTGGATAGTTTTGGCAAGAACCGCGAGAAGGTGAATGAGGTGAGCTGGGGGTACGACCAGCCTGAGGGGATCGTGATGGCATCGATGGATGCGGCGATCAACTGGGTGCGGAAGAACTCGGTGTGGCCGATGACGTTTGGACTGGCGTGCTGTGCGATCGAGATGATGTCGATGGGCGGATCGCGGTATGACATTGCGCGGTTTGGAGCGGAGGTGTTTCGTCCGTCACCGCGGCAGAGCGATCTGATGATTATTGCCGGACGGGTGTCGCAGAAGATGGCTCCGGTGATTCGCAGGTTATATGAGCAGATGCCAGAGCCGAAGTGGGTGATTTCGATGGGCGCGTGTGCGACCTCGGGCGGTGTGTTCAATAACTATGCGCTGATGCAGGGCGTGAACCAGGTGATTCCGGTGGATATTTATGTACCGGGGTGCCCTCCGCGGCCGGAGCAACTGTTGTATGCGATTACTTTGCTGCAGGAAAAAATACAAAAAGAACGTGGGACTGTACGTAAAACATTGAATTTGGACTAGTTGCGGTGCGGTTGGGCTGTGGTTACTCTTCGGGTTCACTGTGCGAATTGGTGATACCGGGGTCTGGGCTATTAGCTGGTAGAGTTTGAATGGAAGATATGTTGCTAAGTGGTTAATTTTTGTAGATACGTTGAGCAACCAGGGTTAACGCGAGTGAATCCTAAACGTATAAGCAAAGCTCTTTTAAAG
>DAICZO010000156.1 GCA_027311125.1 Acidobacteriaceae bacterium | reverse complement strand
TTGCCGGCAAACTGTAGGTCTTGGGACGCCCCAAAGCCGATATAGGCAAAGTCACTGTTGCTGATCCCGGCGAACGGCTTCGGGCTCCCAACACTGAACGACTGGACCGTAAACTGCGGATCAGGCAGCGTCTTCACCTGATCGGCAACGTGGGTCGCGGCTTTCCAGGCATAATCTGCTGCATCAATCTGTGAGTTATTGGATTGCGCTTCCGCAAGCAGAGTGGCGAGCGGCGTGGGCGTACCGGTCATCTCCTGCCCGTGGGCTAAGGGACCGCTTGCCAGCACCAGAGCGCCCGAGCTAACTGCCCAGAACGCCCAATACAAGGCGAACTTCATAATTGAACTCCTGTCTCAATGGCAATGCAGACACGAGCAGCACTGATACGCGGCTCGATCCTCATGAGAAAGGGGCTACCTAGATTCTGAGAACGGTGATTCCTAGAGGCGGGGACTTCGGTGGCCAATGTTCCGGACTATGTATCCATGCCTGGCTAACGCCATCGTTTGCCAATACATTGAAGGACGATGTCCACAACACCAGCACGGCTACCGGCTGGAAGCGCACCCGATTCGACTTCAAGGCACTTTCGAAAACTGCAGACGGAGTCTTAGCGCAGCAATCCTGGGAAGCAGGCATTCCCATTTGAGCACACTGATTATGCATCATGCGGCAACAGACACGCTCCGCCTCCGTCATTTGCGACTTGGGAGTGACGCAAGCCATCAACGGAGCCGCACACGAGAGCAGCAACAGTAGTATCACTCCGAAATGGCGAATAGCCTTCATATTTCCTTAGGATAAGCCTCGTCCCCTTTAGGGTATTACGAACTCGAAGGATACCGATGTGCTTAACGTCACAGTCCCAATCTAAATCTTGTCACGGTTTCCCGCATGACATTGACGACAGCGGCTGGCTGCACGTTGGCGCTTACGAGCAAAAGGGACCAGAAAAGCTTTGCTAACCATGAGAGGCTTAGCCGCGTGATACTCGCCTTTCAGATCGCGGATGAGATCTTCTATGCAGGCACACGCTGTTTTCTAGAGTTCGGCTTCGTAGGTGAGCGGAGCTTCCGCTGCGTAACTGGCATCTGCCTTCTCGCGGGCCGAGAGAAAGCCTAGTAACTTATCTCGTGACGCTATCAGGCGTTCCATCGGGTCGTTGGCGTGAATGCAAACATGGGACCTAACATCTCATATTCCATTTGCACCCAACATTCCAGGCATTCCTTCCTAATTGTGATAGACGAAGGGGACGCAACCAACGCCACCTCCATAAAGCGGGATTACGAGCGTCAGTGTGGGGTTGTTGCTGCGGGATGATCCATCTTCATGCCGTTCATGTCGCCGGACATTCCGCTCATAGCCATCGCACCCACTTTGACTTCAGCTGCAACAAGCTGCTCGCCCTTCTTTGTGGCGTGAATCACGATGTGATCGCCGGCCTTGATGTCCTTGATGGTGACAGTCTTGTCTCCCTTCGAGAACTTGGTAGTTGCGGCGAGTAAAGCGGTCTGGGTCTTGCCGTCAGTACCTTTCACGCTGATGCTGTTGTCTGTAACGGCGGTGACGGTTCCCATGATGTGGATCATTCCGTTGTGCGCGAAGGCTGCGGTCGAAAACAGACCGAGCGCGAGAATCAAAAGCAGGAGTCGTTTCATTTTGAGTGCCCTTTCATGTGGTTAATCGTTGTGGTTGGGGCGGATGGTGCACCGCCATTCAGGAATTGCTCTTCTGCCTTGTCCTCTTCGGACTCTTCAGATGTCTTAGGATTCATCGACTCCATCTGCGTCTCTTCTGCAGCCGATAGCTGTGGAAGATGGCGAATGAAGTAGACGAGCTTCCAACTGTCATCGGTCGAATCGCCTCCACCAAAGGCGGGCATCCCCGACATCCTGATTCCGTTCTCCAGGATGTAGAAGAGTTCTCCGTCTGTCATGTTTTGTGTGCGAGCCAGTCGAAGATCGGGGGGCTTTGGATAAAGCCCCTTACCGAACATTGTGTCGCCACTGCCATTGTTTGCATGACAGACGGCACAGTGGTCAGCAAAGTGGGCCATTGCCTCTTGATGAACGGCTGGTGTGAACGCAATCGGGTTTTTCATTGCCCTCGCTGATGCGGGCATTGCTGTCTCTCTCGCATACCCGGCCAACATGGCTTCAACCCGTGACGGTTCAGCACGGGCGCTGAAGCCGTACATCGCTGTCTTCATATAGACCCACGCTCCGAAAGCCAGCAACGCTACGACGGCCAGCAGAGACGTAGTGACTACTAGAGTCTTTTTCATCGTTTGCAAACCTATTCTGGCGAACCGCCGGAGGAGTTGGGTAGGTTGATGGAGGTGGATGTGCTGCCGGTCGAAGTAGGGGCGTCAAGGCCTCCGCTCAGCGTGTAGTTCTGGAGGGCAACACCGCTTCTCCAGACTTCATGTAAGGCGGAGAGATAGCCTATCTGGAGTTGGAACAGTGTGCGTTGCGAGACGAGCACCTGGGGATAGGCCATCGCCATGTTGTTGTACTTGCCGAGGTAGAGTTGATAGGCGCGTTGCGCCCTGGGAATCAACTCTGTCCGGTAGCGATCAGCGGTAAATCGAGCTGTCAAGTAGGACTGCGCGAGAGGTTCTGCCATCTGCCTCAATGACAGTTGCGTCCGCATTACATCCTGCCGAGCGCGCTCCAACTCTGCTTGAGCAGAGGCCTTGTTGCCCTGATTGTGATTCCACAGCGGAAGATTGATGCCTGCACTGGCGAAGCTCTGGGGTCCAGCGGCCCTCACGGGATTGTCCGTGACGTGCTCGAAGTTGTATTGCTCCCCAGCCTTCAGTTGAAGATCGGGTATCGACT
>DAICZO010000150.1 GCA_027311125.1 Acidobacteriaceae bacterium | reverse complement strand
CCTGTGGCACCGGCGGCGATGCCAGCGACACCTTCAATATCTCCACCGCTGCTGCCCTCGTCGCCGCCGCCGCAGGTGCCTCCGTCGCCAAACACGGCAATCGCGCCGTCACCTCCAAATGTGGCTCCGCCGATGTGCTGGAAGCTCTCGGTATTCCCGTCGGCCTTGCGCCATTCGAAGGGGCAGAGGCGCTGCGCACGCACCGCTTCGCCTTTCTCCACGCACCCAGCCTGCACCCGGCCATGAAGGCCGTGATGCCCGTGCGTCGCGCCCTCGGCTTCCGCAGCATCTTCAACGTCCTCGGACCGCTCTCCAACCCCGCTGGAGCCTCCGCGCAGGTGATGGTAGTTTACGCCGCCCACCTGGTCCCGCTCGTCGCTCAGGCCATGGCCCTCCTCGGCACCCGCCACGCCTTCGTCGTCCACGGCGAAACCGGAGCCGAACACTCCCGCGGCATGGACGAGCTTTCCATCAGTGGCCCCAGCCACCTCGCCGAGGTCCGCGCCGGACACATCACCCTCAGCACCATCACTCCCGAAGCCTTCAATCTTCCTCGCGCTCCCATCGACACCCTCCGCGGCGGCGACGCCACCACGAACGCCGCCATCCTCACCGCCATCTTCGCCGGGGAACCTGGCCCCCGCCGCAACGTCGTCCTGCTCAACGCCGCCGCCGTTCTCGTCACCGCCGGCCTCGCGCCAAATATCACCGCAGGCATCCAACTCGCCGCCTCCACTATTGATCGCGGTCAAGTCACGGAACTCGTCGCCTCCCTCGTGCGTACCTCTCTCAGCGTTCCGTAAGCGCCGCACCATCCTGCGTCCAATCAGCAGCCAAGGAGTCGTCCTCGTGTCCACCTACCCACCACCGCAGCTCTCCATCGATCCCTCCCTCGCCACCACTGGCCTCGAAATCCCCGGCTACCGCATCGTCCGCAACTACGGCGTCGTCCGCGGCATCGTGGTGCGCTCCCGCAACCTCTTTGGCACTATCGGCGCAAGCCTGCAAACCCTCATCGGCGGCGACATCACCCTTTACACCGAGCTATGCGAAAAGACCCGCCAGGACTCCTTCGCCATGATGCTCCTGCACGCCTCCCAGCTCGGAGCCAACGCCGTCATCGCCGTCCGCTACGACGCCAACGAACTCATGCAGGGCGTCACCGAAGTCCTCGCCTACGGCACCGCCGTCTACGTCGAAAAGCTCTAACACCCACATCGTCGCGCCACCCACAGGAAATCCACCACCAGCGCACCGCGTCAGCCGTTACGATAGCCACACACCTCTTCGCAAAGGCTTCTCGTAACCATGACCAAACTCACCCCCGGCCGCATCGAAGTCATCTCCGGCCCCATGTTCTCCGGCAAATCCGAAGAGCTCATCCGCCGCCTCAAGCGGGCCCGCATCGCCCGCCAGCGCGTCGCCTGCTACAAGCCAGATATCGATCTCCGCTACCATCGCACCTCCATCGCCAGCCACAGCGCCCAGACCCACGAGGCCATCACCGTCGCCACCACCGAAGAGCTGAAAGCAGACCTCTTCCCGCGGCTGCACGAGATTGAAGTCATCGGCATCGACGAGGCCCAGTTCTTCGATCCCGCTCTTGTCCCGCTTACCGTCGAGCTCGTCCACCTCGGCAAGCGCATCATCCTCGCTGGCCTCGACACGACCTTCGCCGCCGAACCCTTCGGCCCCATCCCTGCACTGCTCGCCATCTCCGACGAGGTCACCAAGCTCTCCGCCGTGTGTATGGTTTGCGGTGCACCCGCCATCCATACCCAACGCCTCGGCCAATCTCAGGAACTCGTCCTCGTCGGCGCAACCGGTCTCTACTAAGCCCGCTGCCGCGCCTGCTTCCGCCCCTACGCCGACGAGAACCAAGCCGAACAACTGGAACTCCCCACCAGCTAGAGCGCTCCCACCTCCCACGGACCAACACTCCGTCCTCCGCTCTCGACAGGTCCATTTATATCGTGA
>DAICZO010000078.1 GCA_027311125.1 Acidobacteriaceae bacterium | reverse complement strand
GCTTTGATGCTGCGTTTGGCGGTGCGCGGCGTGATGAAGAGAAGTCGCGGGCCAAGGAGCGTATTTTTTCGTTCCGCGACCGGGCTGGCCAGTGGGACCCGAAGAACCAGCGTCCGGAGGTTTGGAACCACTACAACGGCCTGATCTCACCGGGGGAGAGCATTCGGGTGTTTCCACTGTCGAACTGGACGGAGTTGGATATCTGGCACTACATCCTGCTGGAGAACATACCGATTGTTCCGCTGTACTTTGCGCAGGAGCGTCGGATGATTGTGCGTGCGGACAGCCTGATTCCTGTGGAGCAGTCGTTTGTGCAGAGTCTGCCAGGTGAAGAGCAGTTGGTTCGTTCGCGGTTGCGGTCGTTGGGATGCAGCCCTTGCACGGGAGCTATACGGTCGGATGCGGACACGATTCCGAAGATCATTGCAGAGTTGGTTTCGTTCCGATCTTCGGAGCGTGCAAACCGTGTGATTGACCATGACCAGGATGGATCGATGGAGATCAAGAAACGCGAGGGGTATTTCTAAATGGCGAGTACAGGTGGCGTGTTGGATACCAAGCAGAGCGAGTTTGCGATCGAAGAGTTTTTGGCGCTGGAACAGACAAAAGACCTGCTGCGATTCAGTACGGCGGGGAGCGTGGATGACGGCAAGTCAACCTTGATTGGACGGTTACTGTACGACTCGCGCAATGTGTACGAGGACCAAGTGCGGGCGGTGACAGGTACTCGGGTGGGCCAGAAGCAGGGTGTGATCGACTTTGCACAACTGACGGATGGACTGCGTGCGGAACGAGAGCAGGGCATCACGATCGATGTGGCTTATCGCTATTTTTCGACACAGAGGCGAAAGTTCATCATTGCGGACACGCCTGGCCATGAGCAGTACACGCGGAATATGGCGACGGGTGCGTCTACGGCTGATCTGGCGATCATTCTGATCGATGCGCGGAAGGGCATTCTTACGCAGTCGCGGAGACATGCCTATATTGCGTCGTTGCTGGGGATTCGCCATCTGGTGGCCGCGGTGAACAAGATGGATCTGGTGGATTTCTCCGAGGAGGTGTATCGGGGGATTGAGCGGGAGTTGGAGGAGTTGGTTGCGAGCTTTGGGCGGGCTAAGCTGGTGACGATTCCGGTGAGTGCGCTGGATGGTGACAACGTGGTGGAGGCGAGCGAGCGGATGCCGTGGTATGCGGGGCCGACGCTGCTGGAACATCTGGAGTCTGTACCGGTGTGGAAGGAAGAGGCGAGCCAGGCACTGCGTTTGCCGGTACAACGGGTAATTCGGCCGGACCAGAATTACCGCGGATTTGCAGGGCAGATTGCTGCAGGCACGGTGCGCAAGGGAGATGTGGTGGTGGCATTGCCGTCGGGACAGTCGAGCAGGATTGCATCGATTACGACGTTCGATGGTGATTTGGAAGAGGCCAGTGCACCGCTTTCCATTGCCGTGACGCTAGAGGATGAGTTTGACATCAGTCGCGGTGACGTAATTGTGGATGCAAAGCGACGACCGCAGCAGTCGAGTTCGCTGGAGGCCTCGCTAGTGTGGTTCGATGGAGACCGACTGGAGACGCAGAAGCCGTATCTGCTGAAGCATGGAGCGCAGACACTGAGTGCGCGCGTGAGCCGGGTGCTGCATCGCACCAACATCCAGACGGTGACAGCGGAGGCAGTAAGTTCGCTGGCGATGAATGATATTGGTGTTGCTCAAGTTGAGCTGAATCGACCTATTTTCTTTGATGCGTACGATGAGAACCGAGCGAGCGGAAGCTTTATTCTGATCGATCCGGTGACGAATGCAACGGTTGCTGCCGGGATGATTCGGCGTGGGGTGCATGCTGCGGGCAGTGGAGATTTGACACGGCAGAAGGCGGGAGTGATCTTTGCCGAGGATGAATCGGTTGCTGCGGCGGTGGAGTCTTTGCTGCTGGCGGAGGGATGGCCGGTGGTTACGACGCGGGTACAGGATGAGCAACTGCTGCGGGCTTTATCTGGGCTGGGAGTAGTCGTGATTGTTCGCGTTGCTCGCGGCACTGGCTTGAACCTGAATGAGTTGAACGTAGTCGAGGCGAGTGATTATGCGGGCGTGGAGGATGCTGCTTTCGCAAGCGAGGCTGCTGCGGTTGCCGTAGTCGATGCGCTGCGACGTTTGAGTGGTGTAGTCGAGCAAAAGGGAGATGGACGATGAGTGATTTTGTTTTGACGTATGAGGAGAAGGTGGCTGCGGCCCAGGCACTTGTCAAGCAGGAGTTAGAGAGGTGCGTAACGGATGTTTGTGTGACGAGCAGTTTTCAGGCTGAGGATGTGGTGGTGCTGCACATGGTTCGTCAGGTGCTACCGGAGGTGCCGGTTATTTTTCTGGACACGGGCTATCACTTTGCGGAGGTGTATGCATACCGGGATACGATGGCGCGGACGTGGTCACTGAATCTGACGAGTTTGCAGCCGGAGTTGACGGTGGCAGAGCAGGAGAGCCAGTTCGGGATTCTGAACCAAACGGACCCGGGACGGTGCTGCGAGATGCGGAAAGTGAAGCCGTTATTTGCGGCACTGGAGCAGTATGAGTTGTGGTTTACGGGACTGCGACGGGAGCAGGCGAAGAGCCGCGCTGCACTCCAGATGGTGGAGGATTTTGGTTTGCCGACGGGACGATATATTCGCAAGATCAGTCCGCTGACGGAGTGGACTACGAAGGATGTATGGAGCTTTGCGACTGAGCAGGGGATACCGTTGTTGACTTTGTACGACAAGGGTTATTCGAGCATTGGGTGTGAGCCGTGTACGAGTCTGCCACTGGATCCGAATGACCCGCGCTCTGGACGGTGGGGCGGACAGAAGCAAGAGTGCGGGATTCACCTGCAGGCAAGCTAGCGTAGCGAACAGGAAAGCGTGTGGCTGTGGACTTTTTGATTGGCTTTGTTATTGCTGTTGTGATTGCGTTGACTGGAGTGGGAGCGGGTGTGATTACCGCTCCACTGCTGATCCTGTTTTTGGGTGTTCCGGTTGAGGTGGCGGTGAGTACGGCACTGGCCTACTCGGCGATTGTGAAGTTGATTGTGGTGCCGGTACAGGTGATTCGGAAGCAGGTTTCGTATCGGGTGCTGGGAATTATGTTGATGGGTGGTTTGCCTGGAGTGATTGCCGGGTCGCTGCTGTTCAAGCATGTTGCGATGCATGGGCCACGGACGGTGCTTTATTTCGTGCTGGGTGCGATTATCATGTTCACTTCCGGCTGGCATTTGTTTCGGCATTTTCGACCGGCAGGTATTGCGCGGCCGGTGGTGGAGCGTCCGCGATGGATTGCTGCGATCATGCTGCCGATTGGAGCGGAGGTCGGCTTTTCGTCGTCAGGTGCTGGGGCTCTGGGTACGGTTGCGCTGCTGAGTTTGACGTCACTGACTGCTGCCCAGGTGGTGGGAACAGATCTGGCATTTGGGTTGTGCATTGCGTTAGTTGGAACGGG
>DAICZO010000077.1 GCA_027311125.1 Acidobacteriaceae bacterium | reverse complement strand
GGTTGAGCAAGGTGGCGGAGGCACGCCGCTCAAAGAGTGGAGAGCGATGGAGACGGACGAGGCGGGTGATTTGGTTGGAGAGCCAGAGAAGAGTGGCGATGGCTACGGGCCAGGTGGAGTTGTGCTGCGAGGTCGCGGTGGTGAACCGCGGCAGTAGTGGGATATGGGTGGTGGCGGCTTCGATGATGGTGGTGAGGACCGGAGGCAGCGTGGTGCCGAGGAGGAGGGCACTGAGGAGGAAGTCGATGGGGGTGTGGGGCATGTTCCAGGAGGGACGAGCGGGAACCAGGTAGATGTATGCGCTGGCCAGGATGCCGGCGATGCCGAGCAGAGTGGTGACGGTGCCGAGGGAGTTCTGGAGGATAGGGTTGGCGGCGAGGGGCTGGATATGGTGGAGCATGGCCATGGGGAGGACGCCTGCCCATGCGATGAGGGTGGTGGTGGTGAGGGTGAGGAAGAAGAGTCCGAAGAGGAGGACTTCGCGGCTGAGCCAGGAGCGTTTCCACATTTTGAGGGCGCGCCAGGCGTAGGCGGGGCGGCCAAGGTGGAAGACGGAGATGTTGAGTGCGACGGCGGTGATACCGAGGAGCAGGGTGAGGAGCAGCGGAGATGCTGTGTGGCTGAGGAGGGTGACGGCCAAGGCTCCGGTGACGGCCTGCATGAGGGTGGTCATGAAGACGAGCGAGAGATGTGCGTGTTCGGGTCGTATGCGTCCGGTGTCGACGCGCTCAAGTTGTGCGGAGGACTGGGAGGGCAGGGTGATGCGGGTGGTGGAGATGGTGTGTCCGGCTGCGGGCATGCCGGGAGATTCGGCGGCGGCGTAGTCTACGCGCCACGCGGTCATGTTGACGACTTCGATTTCGATGGCGGCTTCGGGACAGGCATTGACGCATGCTGGTTCGAAACCCTCGGTGAGGCGTCCGTGGCACATGTCGCATTTGCCGACGACTCCGCGCTCGGGGTTGAACTGCGGGACCGAGTAGGGGCAGTTCCAGACACAGTACTGGCAACCGATGCAGGCGTCAGCAGAGTGGAGGACGATGCCGGTAACGGGGTCCTTGGTGTATGCGTCGACGGGACAGCCTTTGACGCACTCGGCGTCGAGACAGTGGTTGCAGCCCATGGAGAGATAGTGACGCTGAGTGTCCGGGTAGGAGCCACCTTCGATCTCGCCGATACGACGCCAGCGTATGTCGGTGGGGTTGCCGTTCTGCTCGTTGCAGGCGATCTCGCAGGAACGGCAGCCGATGCACTTGGTCATGTTGAAGTGGAAGCGGTACTGCTCGTCGGGCAGGAGGGCGCGCTGGGGGATGAGGGTGTCCACTACCTGTGGACCGAAGGTAGGCTTGCCGAGGTCATCGAGGGTCATACGGACGAGAGAGCCATCGCTGCCGGCGAGTGCGCGATCGTGAAGTGGAAGGGACACTGGACTCTCCTTTCGATGGTTGGGCTGGTGATGGTGGTCTTTGGTGAGTTTGTGTGGGACTGATTGGTGCTAGTAGACGTCGCGGTGGTAGCGGTGCTGCTCCTTGAGGGAGTTGACGTATTCGCTGGCTGCGGCGGAGTCGAGGTGCCCTTGCTGCTCAACGATGCGGTGGAGGGTGGCATCGACGTCTTTGGCCATGCGGGCTGCGTCTCCGCAGACGTAGATGCTGGCACCATCCTGAAGCCAGTTCCAGAAATGGGGAGCCTTTTCGAGCATTTTGTCCTGAACGTAGACCTTGTGTTCCTGGTCGCGGGAGAAGGCCAGATCGAGGCGGGTGAGGTGCTGGTCCGCGACCATGGACTCGAGTTCGTCGCGATAGAGGAAGTCGGTGGTGGCGGAGCGCTCGCCGAAGAAGAGCCAGTTGCGTCCGGTGGCGGCGAGGGCGCGGCGTTCGTGAAGGAAAGCACGGAAGGGTGCGATGCCGGTGCCGGGCCCGATCATAATGATGGGGGCATCTGACTGTTTGGGTAGACGGAATTTCTTGTTGGGCTGGATATAGATTGGCAGCGATTGCCCGGTGGGTGTGCGGTCTGCGAAGAGAGTGGAGCAGACGCCACCACGTTCGCGATTGTGTGAGCGATAGCGTACGACGGCGACGGTGGCGTGGATTTCGCCAGTGTGCGCGGCGGGACTGGAGGAGATGGAGTAGAGGCGTGGTGCGAGTTTGGGCAGCATGGCGACGAGGTCGGCAGGATCGTGGAGTACGCCGGGATAGTCGTGGAGGAGGTCGATGAGGCCACGGTCGGAGGTGTAGGCATCGAGGTGGGTTTGCTGCTCGGGAATGAGAAGACCAAAAAGAGTGTGGCACTGGCCGATGGTGGCGTAGGCCTCGATCATCTTGCGCGTGAGGCGCGTGATCTGGAGGTGGTTGAGGAGTGCGTCGTGAAGCGTTGTGGCGCCGACCTTCAAGAGTTGGACAGGGCCGGAGCCACTGAAGTTGAGCTTGTGCAGGATCTCCTCGACGAGGTGAGGATCGTTCTGGGGGATGACTCCGCAGGCATCGCCTGCTTCGTAGTGGATGGCAGAGTTCTGAATGGAGAAGGCCATGTGGAGGGTGAGCTTGCTGGAGACGTCGAGGGTGAGAGGACGCTTGTCGATGAGAGGTGCCAGAAAGGGATTATCGCGATTGTGCAGTGGGGCACTCGTGTTGGCGCGAGCGGCGATCGGCAAGCTGGTGGCGATGGGGGTGGAGGCTGGACGCGAGGGGCGGCGAGCTACGATTTCATTGAGCTTGCCGAAGAGAGTGGACTTCCAGGTGGCAAGCGGGAGATCCAGATCGACGTCGCAGTCGACGCGGTCGGCGATGCGGGTGGCACCGAGGGCGGTGAGTTTGTTATCGAGGTCGATGCCGAACTTGCAGAAGTGCTCGTAGTTGGAGTCGCCAAGGGCGAGGACCGCATAGGAGAGGTTCTCGTAGCGAGGGAAGTGCTCGAGGCAGAGCTGCTCGTAGAAGGGCTGAACGGCATCGGGTGCGTCGCCTTCGCCGTAGGTGCTGGCGATGAGGATGGCGTAGCGCTCGGCGGCGAGGGCTGCGGGGGTATAGCCTTCGAGCGAGAGCAGGGAGGCGACGTGTCCTTTGGCTTTGAGCTCTTTGGTGAGCTTGCGGGCGATGCCTTCGGCTGTGCCGGATTGTGATGCGTAGAGTACGGCGATCTTGAGGGGGGGTGGGGCTTCCGGTGCTATGGCGGGCACGGCGGAGGAGTAGACGCCAGCGAGGAACCCGTTGAGCCAGGCCCGCTGATCTTCAGAGAAAGGGGCGTTGTCGGGGATGAAGGGCACGAGCGTGGGCTGAGTGGTGGTGGTCATGTCAGCGAGCCTCCTGGCCGGAGCAGAACGATTTGAGCTGGGCGATGTCGTGCCGACGGCTGAAGCTGAGGAACGACTCGTCGGGCAGGCGTTGGGTGGTGTAGGCGTGGAATAGCCGCTCCATGAC
>DAICZO010000076.1 GCA_027311125.1 Acidobacteriaceae bacterium | reverse complement strand
AATCAGCATGGTCTCCTACTTCGCCATGTACATGGGCTTTCGCTGGTTCATCCGCAGAGAGCCGCTCTCCAACCGCATCCGTCCCATCCTGCTCCTCACCGGCATGGTCTTGTATGCCGTCATGTATCTCGCCCACATCCCCTATGGCTTCCACGTCGTCGCACTGGTCGTCATGTGGCTCTGCGGCGCGACCATCCGGTTGATGCTCCAGCAAAAAGAGGAGCGCTTCTTCGTGCCCGGACGCATCACCGCCGTGCTGCTCTTCCTCCAGATGCTGCTGCTCTTCTACCGCGCCATGATCGCTGTCGAGGGCTACCGCCTCAGCCGCGACTGGCACACCCCCATCAGCGACCACCGCTGGACGCAAGCTCTCCTCTTGCTCGTCCTCACCGCCAACTGCCTCCTGCTCATGTTCCTCTGGTTCGCTGCCGCCGAGATGTACAGCACCGTCGAGGCCTCTGCTGGCATGGATGCACTCACCGGCTGTCTCAACCGCCGCTCGCTCATGAAGGTTGCCGCCCACGAGATGGCCCGCAGCCAGCGCACCGGCATGCCCCTCTCCATCGTCGCCATCGACATCGATCACTTCAAAATCGTCAACGACACCTACGGTCACGCCTCCGGAGACGCCTTGCTCTGCACCCTCGTCAATCTGCTCAAGGAGCATCTCCGTCCCGCCGATGTCCTCGCCCGCACCGGAGGCGAATAGTTCCTCCTCCTGCTGCCCGACTGCGAAGCCGCCGACGCCGTCACCATCGTCGAGCATCTCCGCCTCATCATCCACCAGCTGCGTCTGCCATACGAAGACCACCTCATCACAGCCACCGTCAGCATGGGTGTCACCCAGCGACTGCCTAAAAACGATAGCTGGACTGCCATGCTCAACCGCGCCGACCGCGCCATGTACGCAGCCAAGCGGGCCGGACGCAACCGTGTCGTCCTCGACGAACTCGCCAGCAACCTGCCCCGCCGCGCTATCTCCACCCGCTCCTCCGAAGCCATGCCCCAGGCAGCCGCCAACAGCTCCTCCCTCCGCCTCGTCCGCCGCCAGCGCAGCTAGCCCCTCACTGTCGCAGCGTCTCCGGCAACAACGCGCTCCGCAAAGACTCCACCGTCTCCGTCAGGTAGTACGTCGGAATCCGCGGATACTGCGCCTCCACCAGTTGCAGCGTCCGAAAATCAAAGCTCTGCACCTCCACCCGTTCTTCCATGCCACTCCGCCGAATCGCGCCACACAGCGCATCCACAAACACCTGCGGTGCCACCGTATGGTTCGTCTCCGGCTCTGCATCCGCCTGCGGCACTGGCAGCCCGGCTACCGAAGCTCCCGGTGGATCGTTCGCATACGGCAGTATCTTCGTCTCGATGTTGAACCGCACCTTGGCCGCATTCGCCGCGCGCGCCGCCGCATCCGGATGCGTCCGTCCCGGCCCCGTCCGGTAGTAAGTCACATAGAACGCCGTAAACCGGAACAACTGCTCCACATACGTCGGCACATACGGGCTCAGCAGGCCCTCCTGCCTCGCAAACGCCACCGCCACCGGCGACAGGCTCAGCTCATTCCGTTGCTCCGGAAACCCGCCCGGCCCAAACTCCGCACCAGAATGCAGCTTGTCGCAGACAAACGTCTTCTGCGCCTCCGCCACCGAGATGTCCCGCACATACACGCGATTGGCCAGCGTATACGCCGCGCCATCCACCCGCCGACAGCTCTTCGGATTCAGAAACTGATCGTGCCAGATCAGCGACACATGGTCCGTCGTCACCCCCGTGTCTGTCTCCAGCGTGGTGCTCAGTTGGTCCAGTCCGCTCTCGAACGACGGCAGCGTATTCTCCGGACGCAGTCCCCGCCCCCCGCGATGTGCCGCCACATCGAACCGCGCCAGATACGCCAGCCGCGCCGCTCTCCCTTTGGCTGCCGGACGCTCCTCTCGCAGCACCGCCTGAAGCACCTCCGGACGATCGCTGATAATCCCGTCCACCCCCAGCGCGATCAGTGCTCGCATCTTTGCCGGATCATTCGTCGTCCACGGCACCACCTTGAAACCTTCCGCCTGCAGCCGCGCCACCGGCACCAGCCCACTCCCAGCCGTCTCGGTCCAGCCCTTGCCATCTTCGCCCAGCACCGTCGCATCCCACGGCGACAACACCGGAAACTCCTCCGCGCCCCGCGCCAACCCCTGCGCCCGCGCCGCCCGCATCAAGCCCACAAACACATTCGCGCCCGTCGTCACAGCCCCACCCTGCTGGGCCGCTGCACCGCCAGCCCACCCCAACACCATCGCCACCACCAGCACTCGGCCACCAGACACCAAACGGCAATCATCCATAATCTGCCCACTCTACCGCAACCGAGTTGCTCGCCCATTAAACCCCTCCCGCCGGCCACCGCCCCTAATCTCTCTGCGCCAACGCCTCTGCCAGCCGTCCCCGCGCACCCGCCAGCCGCTCCTGTGCCGCCTCCCGGCCCAGCCCCAACTGCTGCATCACGATCGCCACCTTCACACTGCCCGTCTCCGTCAGCAGCCTCGCCGCGGTCGTCCGCTCGCACCCCGTCGCCGCCACGATAATTCGCTCTGCCCGGTCCACCAGCTTCGCATTCGTCGGCTGCACATTCACCATCAGGTTGCCATACACCGCTCCCGTCTTCACCATCACGCCGGTGCTGATCATGTTCAGCACCAGCTTGGTCGCTGTACCTGCCTTCAGCCGCGTGCTCCCCGTCAGCACCTCTGCACCCGTCTGCGGAGAGATCGCCATCTCCGCACTCCGCGCCACGGCCGAATCCGCCACACAGCTTAGC
>DAICZO010000074.1 GCA_027311125.1 Acidobacteriaceae bacterium | reverse complement strand
GGAGGAGCGTGCGGGGGTTGCCGTGCGTCGGCCAGTACCGGGCTGGGGATATTGCTGGCCGTAGCTGTCACCGGAATGCGATGCGGTGGAGGCAGCGTCAGGATAGGTGACCGAGGCGCCGGATCGAGTGCGGGGCTGCGGCTTCTGTACGTCGGCCTGAGCGTTGTACTGGGTGTTCTGTGTGGGCGCGGTGCTGTAGTCGTCAGGGGGCGGCGTGCTGAGTCCGGTCATGGCGCTGCTGGACGACTTGCTGTTGCCGCGGGCGTTCGGCATGTAACGTGCTGTGGGCAGGACATCGGTGACTTCACGCTGTGGCGGAGCAATGTGGGGGGTGCTGTCGCCTAGCTGTACGGGGACAGGAGACAGGGTGTAGCCGTAGGTCGGTGCCGCTGGGTTGTAGGGAACATAGGGGCCATAGACGTCTTGTTGCGCCATGGATTGCTGCGGTTCGGCGGAGAGGGGTTGCTGGAGCTGTGCCTGTTGGGTGAGGCGTTGAATCTGCTGGCGCTGGTAGGCCAGATACGATGAATCCCCCGCAGGTGCGGAGGGCGTGTAGGGTTCGGAGGAAGAGCTTGCCGCGGCCTGCGGGACGTAATCACCGAGGCGATTGCCTCCGGGTGGTCTGGAGTTTCGGGAGCTCGGATTGGCCATATAGGAAGGCACCACATTGGAGGTGCCACCGTTGACCTGAATGGGAGCTTGACCGCTGTAGTTGCCGTAGTTGGGCAGGTACGGTTGGGGTGTCGGGGTACTCTGGGGGATGTCGGATGAGTCGTTTACGGAGTTACGGAGCAGGGTGGCGAGATCCTGAGGCTGGGCCTGGCTGGGCAGACGAGTGACAGGTGCAGGCATGCTCAGTTCGTTGGCAAGCTCAGCACCGGGATCGCCGGGCGGCATGGCGGCAAGCGAGGCACGATAGTACTCAGCTGCGCGACCGCTGTCTCCGCGGGACTGCTCGAAGCGGGCGCCGAGGTTGAGCATTTCGGCGTCTTTGGGATAAGCATCGAGACCGTAACGGAGCCAGGTTTCGGCGGATTTGATATCACCGGCGGAAAGGGCGGCCCCTACGGCTGCTTTGTAGTCGGACGCGGTGGCGGAGGTCATGTCCTGAGCTTTGAAGATAAGGACAGCCTGCTTGGGCAAGCCGGCGCGTGCGTAGCCAGAGGCGAGAGCGCGAAGGACACCCGGATTGTCAGGGAAGGATTTTGCCGCGGCGTTGAGTATGGCGAGCGAACGGCGGATATTGCCGGTGGCGGCGGTCTGGTTGGCGCGACGGACGGCCCAGTTGGTCCAGATGGTCTGCACGGTGCGGCGTTGCTCGTCGTTCAGATCCTGACGTCCGCCGAGCAGCATTAACTGACGATAAAGTCCTGCGTCATTGTTGCCGTTAAAGAGCAACCAGGCATCCTGAATATCGACGTCGGCTGGGGCCGAGGCGTGCTGCACTGCGTAGTGCTGCTGCACGCGATTCATAAATACCATGGCCTGCTGGGGCTGCCCGAGTGCGTTGTAGATCGCGCCGACGTTCTGGAGGTAATCCACATCCTGCTCCAATTGAGTGCGGACTGGGGCGGGTATCTGCTGGATCTGGGCGAGTGCTTCCTGATCGCGGCCAGAGGTGTGGAGTACCGAGAGCAGGCCTTTCCATGCATCCGGACGATCGGGGTTCTCGGAGAGAATCGACTGGTAGATGGGGAAGGCTTTCTGCGGGTTGTTGCGTTGGAGATAGAGGCCAGCGAGTTGAAGCAGGATACCGGTGGAGGGCTTCTGATTGGCGGCGAGTTGCTGATTAACCGACTTCTCGAGAATGTCCTGCGCTGCATCGAGGCGGTTCTGGCTCTGATAGATGGAGGCGACCGTGGTTTGGAAGCCAGGATCGCGCATGGCGATCTCGTAGCTGGAGGGAGGCATGCTCTGCAGCGTCTGCAGTGCGAGGGGGTCCTGCTTCATCGCGTGCTGGACGCGAATGAGACCCTGCCAGGCGGAGGTGTTGGTGACGTCCGAGGCGAGCACCTGACGGTAGAGGCCGCCAGCTTGATCGAGACGGTTGGCCTGCTGGAGGAGGCTGGCGTACTGAAGCTGCGTCTCGACCTTGAGACCTTTCGCTCCGGCTGGGAAGGGTAGATCGAGCGCGCTGTGAAGGACGCGCTGGGCATCGGCGTCGCGACCGACAGCGGAGTAAGCGGAGGCCAGGGTGCGCAGGAACTCGGGGTCACGCATCAATTGGGCGTGAACCGCCGGGGGAATTTTGCGTTCGACGAGGAGGGCCTGAGGGGCGTTGCCTGCACCGTAGTAGGCCATGAAGAGACCTCGCCACGCTGCAGCGGCGGAGGGTTTGACCTTGGTGTAGCGGTCGAAGACGGGGATGGCGGCTTCGGACTGCTGGGCCTTGAGGAGAGTGCCGCCCAAACCTTCGAGGGCTTCCGAGCTGTTGGCGCGCATGACAAGCGCTGCGCGATACTGCTGCTCGGCGGTCGTCAGGTCGTTCTCGTTGAGAGCCGTGGAGGCATCGGCCATGACGGCGTAGAAGCGGGCGGTTTCGAGGGCTGTGTCCACACCGGCATCGCGTGAGCCGTTCTGCTTGGCCTGTTCGAGGAAGCTGATGGCTCCGCCGAAGTTGGACTGCTGCATGCGGATGTAGCCCATGCCGGCGAGGGCGCGCGGGTTCTCGGAGTCGTTGGCGAGGATGGCCTTGAAGAGTAACTCGGCCTCGTCGAGATGCTTGGCATTGAGGGCGTTGTACGCCTGCTGCTCCTGGAGGCCTTTAGCGCGAGCGGCCTCGGCAGCAGCGATCTCTTCGGGAGTCTGGGGGACGGCGGTGCTGCCCCTGGAGGTGGTCGCCTTGGGCTGATTACGAAGTGCGGTAGCTAGCTGCGCGTCGTTATGCTTGGCGAGGTAGGCACGAATATCGGCAGCGCTGGCGGGGTTGGATTCATCCCATATGAGCGACTGGCGGAGTGCTTCCGCGGCCTGGGGATCGGCGGTGTGGCGTTCGAGCAGGCGGCGGCCTTCCTGACGGGTCTTGGGGTCGTACGTAAGGATGCGGCCTAGTGCGATCTGATAGCGGGAGTCGCTGGGGAACTTGCCCATGAGGGCGCGGAGGCCTTCGATGGCGTGAGGGCGGCCCCCCTCGGTTGCGGACTCGGTTTCGTAGTAGGCAAGAGCCCAGTCGCCTGCGGGCGGATTGGTGCCGAAGACCTGGCGGTAGATGGCCATGGCCTGGGCGTACTGGCCGGATTCGGCGAGCTTGCCTGCCTGTTTCAACTGGGTCTGCTGGGTCTGCTGGCTGCCCATGTTCTCAACCCGATTGATGTTGGGATCATTGGGGTTGATAGCGCGCAGACGGTCGAGGTAGGTATTGGCCAGGGCGGTGTTGCCGGCGAATTTTGCGGCACGAGCGAGGCCACCGAGCGCCTCGGGGTTGTTGGGATCGGCGAGGAGCACCTGCTGCCAGGTTTGCGAGGCCATGTCCAGACGACCACGGACTTCGAGCGCATGTGCCTTGTCGAGCAGGGACTGGGTGGTGGATTGGATATTTTGAGCGTGAGACCGCGTGGACGGCAGCGAGACAGCCAGCGAGCCAAGGAGGACGGCTGACGTCAGAAATCGAATTGACCGAGCATGCGGAGCTATCTTCATAAAGTACGCCAACAGGGTACCGGACAAACGGGAATCAGACTAGACAACCCAGTCCCTCTCCGAAGCTTATCGCTTTTTTATGTTTTTGTACCGTTTTTTTCATGGAATCCACTGCATTGTTCCGTTGGATTCCTATAGATAGGCCAGACTTGGTTACTTCCACCGAACGATAAGTTTTCCATCACGAGCAAAACGGTAGCGATGTTCAGACCATCCTGTGGCAAAAAGCACCAGATTCTGGTCGTAATACGCTGCTTCTCTGCCGTACAGCCCTGTGGATGAGTCCTTCATGGCGGCCATCCTATCCGCTTGAACCTTTTCTAGTTGGGGCAGATCAACGGCGTGAAGGTAGGGTACTACGGCAGCCGAAAACGCGACAGGGGGATTTTGATCGAGGATGTGGCCGCTGGCGTCGACGCGTTGGGGCGGGGTG
>DAICZO010000127.1 GCA_027311125.1 Acidobacteriaceae bacterium | reverse complement strand
ACGCTGCTCTTCCGTGCCGAGGGCCTGCGCGTCGGCGTCGTACACGACAATGTCGTTCAACTGGTTCCTATCACCATCGGCCACGACTACGGTGCCACCGTCGAGATCGAGTCAGGCCTGCAGCCCGGCAATGCAGTCATCCTCGATCCCTCCGACTCCCTCGCCAGCGGGCAGAAGGTCCACATTGCGAATCATCCCAGCGACCACGGCGCGCCCGTACAGGCCAGCGAGGAAGGTGGCCTATGACCTCGACCTCTGCAATCACGGTCGCACGCACACTGCCGGCCCTCACCCTGCTATTGCTGACTGGGTGCATGGTCGGCCCCAAATACATCAAGCCCACCGTCCCCATGGCTCCCACCTATAAAGAGCCCGGTCCGGATACGTCAGCCGACGGCTTCAAAGAGGCCTCCACCTGGCAGCCCGCGCAGCCCGCCGACACCACCCAGCGCGGCCAATGGTGGACCATCTTTGGCGATGCCGAACTGAACAAGCTGGAACCACAGATCGCCATCTCCAACCAGAACCTGCTGGCTGCGGACGCCCGCTTTCGTCAGGCCCGCGCCCTTATCCGCTACAACCGTGCCGACCTTGCTCCCACCATCGGTACCGGCCCCTTTGTCGGTGGCGAGCGCTTGTCCGGTGCGCGTCCCTACGCCAGCACGACCGGATCCAACTCCGCCACCGCCGATCTGCAACTGCCCGTCGACCTGAACTATGAGATCGATCTCTGGGGACGCATCCGTCGCAACGTAAGCGCCGCCCGCGAAGAGGCCCAGGCCAGCGCTGCCGACCTCCAGACCGCGCTCCTCAGCCTGCAGGCAGAGCTTGCCGTGGATTACTTTGAAGCCCGCAGCGCCGACGCCAAGGAGAAGCTGCTCAACGACACCGTCAAAAACTACGAAGAGGCCTTCCGCATCACCACCAACCGCTTCGAAGGTGGAGTCTCCGGCAAGTCCGACGTCGAGCAGGCCCTCACCCAGTTGGAAGCTGCCCGCGTCCAGGCCAGCGATATCGGCGCCATTCGCGCACAGTACGAGCACGCCATCGCCGTCCTGCTAGGACAGCCACCCGCCTCCTTCACCTTGCCCACCGCGCCGCTCAGCGCGCAGCCCCCGGTCATTCCTGCCGGTCTGCCTTCCGAACTACTCGAACGCCGCCCCGACATCGCCGCCGCCGAACGCCGGGTCGCCGAAGCCAATGATCGTGTCGGCATCGCCCGCGCCGCCTACTACCCCACTATCTCCTTCAGCGCGATTGCGGGCTTCGAGAGCACTGCCCTCAGCAATCTGCTCAGTGCCTCCAGCTACCTCTGGTCGCTGGGCCCCACCGCCTCGCAGACCCTCTTCGATAACGGACGTCGCCGCGCCCTCAACGAGCAGGCCGACGCCAGCTACGACGAGATCGTCGCCAACTACCGCCAGACCACGCTCACCGCCTTCCAGCAGGTAGAGGACAACCTCGTCGCGCTCCGCGTGCTCCAGCAGGAGGCCCAGCACCAACGCCTCGCCACCCAGGCATCCCAGTCCGCCGAGCAGATCTTCAATAACCGCTACGTCGGCGGCATCGACAACTACCTCTCCGTGGTCACCGCCCAGACCACCGAACTTCTCAACGAGCGCAACGACATCGATATCCAACGCCGCCAGATGGACGCCAGCGTCCTGCTCATCAAAGCCCTCGGCGGCGGCTGGAACGTAACCCAGCTACCCAAGCTCTAACCGCCTGCCACGGCTGCGATCCCATCAGCAACCCAGCCGCCGTTACGAACTCTTTACGCCATTCCTACGCCATCTTTACGCTGAAAACGTTCCCATAGAGATCAGGAAGTTCGCTGCTCCACGCAAGCTTCAGGAGACTCATGCGCAACGCACTCGGCCCACTCGTTCTAACCACCGTCATCTTCTCGCTCATCGCCACGACACACGCGCAGGATTCTCCTACGCCCGCCGCACTCAGGCCCTTCTACCTTCGTCTCGCCGACGCGTACCAGGCCGATTGGCATCCCGCCACCTCTTCCGATCCAGCGCCGACCCGCCGCGGCTATCCCGCTCCCCTCGATTCGCCGCCGTTCCCCAGCACCGACTTCAGCGTCGGTGGCACGCCCATCCTCGGCGCGCCCGACACCCAGACCTACCCACTCATGCAGGCCATCAACAGCAACCGCAGCCGCATCAAGATCTACGGCTGGCTCAACGGCGGCTTCAACATCAGCACCTCCAATAAGGGCGACGGCGCCAACGCTCCCGCCGCCTACTACTACAATCCCAACCGCATCACCCCCGATCAGGAGGTCCTGTACATCGAGCGGCTGCCCGACACCGTGCAGACCAAACACTTCGACTGGGGCTTCCGCTTCGCCCAGCTCTACGGCCAGGACTACCGCTACACCACCTCCAAGGGCGTCTTCTCGCAGCAACTGCTGGCTCGCAATCACGAGTACGGCTACGACCCCGTCATGTACTATCTCGACCTCTACTTCCCCCGCGTCGCCCAGGGCATGAACGTCCGCATCGGCCGCTACATCTCTCTGCCCGACATTGAAGCTCAGCTCGCCCCCAACAACTACACCTACTCCCACTCGCTGCTTTACACCATCGACCCCTATACCCAGACCGGCATCGTCGCCAGC
>DAICZO010000073.1 GCA_027311125.1 Acidobacteriaceae bacterium | reverse complement strand
GGTTGAGTACGATGAAGCCGTGCCGCTGCCCGCGAAAAACTCCGCTCTTCCGCCACTGCCAGAAACGTCTCCAACTGCACCAGTTCCACTGCTCACTCCACTCGGAAACAGTCTCTGCTCCCGAATACCTCAATTAGAATTTATGATAGTTCTTTCGGCCATCATAAGCCTGCGTTATGATAATGTCCAGATCGAGAGTACCCGTTCCTATGCCAGCTCCTGACCAGATCGTCTTCTTCGACACCACCCTCCGCGACGGCGAACAGTCCCCCGGATGCACCATGCACCTCGACGAAAAGCTGCGTATGGCCCACCAGCTCAGCACCCTCGGCGTCGACGTCCTCGAAGCCGGCTTTGCCATCGCCTCCGAGGGTGACTTCAACGCCGTCCGTGCCATCGCCTCCCAGGTTCGCGGCACCCGCATCGCCTCGCTCGCACGTTGTAAACGTGAAGATATCGAGGCCGCCGCTCGCGCCATCGAGCCCGCCCCCAGCAACCGTATCCACGTCTTCCTGGCCACCTCCGATCTCCACCTCGAGTACAAACTCCGCATCTCCCGACAGCAGGCTCTCGATCAGGCCGCCGAGTCTGTTCGCTACGCTCGCTCTCTCGTCGACGACATCGAGTTCTCCACCGAAGACGGCACCCGCTCCGACCACGACTTCCTCATCCAGATGATCACCGTCGCCGTCCAGGCCGGAGCCACCACCATCAACATCCCCGACACCGTCGGCTACACCACCCCCGCCGAGTACGAAGCACTCTTCCGTCTCGTCAAGTCCAGTGTCCCCGGCATCGTCGGGGATGACGGCCAGCAACAGGTCATCCTCTCCACCCACTGCCACAACGACCTCGGCATGGCAGTCGCCAACTCCCTCGCCGGCGTCCAGGGCGGAGCCCGCCAGATCGAGTGCACCATCAACGGCATCGGCGAACGCGCTGGCAACGCCGCACTCGAAGAGATCGCTGCCGCACTCATGGTCCGCCGCGACAAGTTTCCCTACACCCACCACCTCAACATGACCGAGCTCTACCCCACCAGCCAGATGCTGGCAGAGTGCATCTCCTTCGGCTGCTCCCCCAACAAGGCTGTCGTCGGGGCCAACGCCTTCGCCCACGAGTCAGGCATCCACCAGCACGGCATGATGGCTAACCCCCTCACCTACGAGATCATGACCCCCGAGTCCGTCGGCGCCGGCCACACTAACCTCGTCCTCGGCAAACACTCCGGCCGCCGCGCCCTCGCCGACCGCCTCGAAAAACTCGGCCACCCACTCACTCGTGAACAACTCGACGAGGTCTACGCACGCTTCACGGAACTCGCCGATCGCAAAAAATCCATCTACGACCAGGACCTGCTCGGCCTGCTACACCCCGCCAAGGCAGCCCCCGTCACAACCGTCTCCTAGCAACATCGTGCAGCAGGGCACAGCTCCTTATCGTGCCATAAGAACCACCCACAACAAGGGCCATCGCCCCCCAGGAATCTTCCTCCATGCGCCTCAAAATTGCAGTCCTCGCCGGAGACGGCATCGGCCCCGAAGTCACCCACGAAGCCACCCAGATCCTCCGCGCCGTCGCCGAGCTTGGTGGCCACGACTTCACCTTCACCGAAGCTCTCATCGGTGGTGTCGCCATCACCGCCTCTGGCTCCCCACTCCCCACCGCCACTCTCGATGCCGCGCTCGACTCCGACGCCGTCCTGCTCGGTGCCGTCGGCGATAACAAGTTCAACGCCCTCACCCCCGACAAGCGCCCTGAGGCCGGACTCCTCCAGATCCGCCAGGCTCTCGGCGGCTTCGCCAATCTCCGCCCCTCGCTTGCCTTCCAGGCCCTCAGCGCCAGCTCCCCCCTGCGTCCCGAGGTCACGCAGGATGTCGATATCCTCTTCGTCCGCGAACTCCTCGGCGGCCTCTACTTCGGCCAGCCCCGCTGGTGGAACCACGAGACCGAGGAAGCCATCAACACCATGCGCTACACCAAGGCCGAGGTCGTCCGTGTAGCCCGCATCGCCTTCGAACTCGCCAGCAAGCGCCGCAAAAAAGTCACCTCCGTCGACAAGGCCAACGTCCTCGAAGTCTCCCAGCTCTGGCGCGCCGCCGTCACCGAAGTCGCCAAGGACTATCCCGACGTCACCCTCGAACACCAACTCGTCGACTCCATGGCCATGCACCTCATGAACATCCCCCGTAACTTCGACGTCGTCCTCACCGAGAACCTCTTCGGCGACATCCTCTCCGACGAAGCCGGAGTCATCACCGGATCACTCGGCATGTTGCCTTCCGCAACCATCGGTGGAGCCGTCAACCTCTACGAGCCCGTACACGGCTCCGCACCCGACATCGCCGGCACCGGCAAAGCTAACCCGCTCGGCGCCATCCTCACCGCTGCCATGGTCCTCCGCCACTCCGCTCACCTCGAAGCCGACGCCCGCGCCGTAGAGCAAGCCGTCCACACCGTCCTCAATGCCGGTTACCGCACCCCCGACATCGCCCAGGCAGCCGCCAAAGGCACCACCCAGACCATCACCACCCACGAGATGGGCAAACTGGTCCACCAGGCTCTGGTCGAATCCATCGACCGCCGCCAATCCATGCACGCAGTCTAACCATCAACGGAGCACCTGCTCCACAACTTCTGTTTGCTCTTGCAGTCGCAATTGTTCCCGGCAACCCAAGGCTTCGGTCTTGGCCCTAACCAGCAATCAACCTCGGGCATCAGCCCCTGAGACTAGATCACCTCACTCCATGCGCCGCACTCTCCAACTCGCCGCTCTTGCCTTCGCCCTGACGACGACCTGCCGCGCCCAGTTCCACTTTCCCCAGCATCACGCCAGGCAAGTCCAGAAAGAAGACCTCTCCTGGCTCGCTCCCTTCGCCAACCCCGCACCCGACGGCCGCGAAAGCGAACTCATCCACGACCCGCGCTTTAAACCCTTTCTGCGCGACCACCTCACCGCCCGCCAGACCTTCTGGAACGAGAACCAGTCCCTCGCCGATACCGTCATGGACTTCCTCGGCGTACCCAGCCAGGTCGTCCTCGACCAGAACCGCTTCCTCTCCATCACCGGATGCGTCCCCGACTTCTGCCCCTCGCGCGGCCTCCTCTTCATCGATCTTGGCGTCGATAATCCCTTCATTGCCTTCGCCGCTATCGATTGGACCAAGGAAAACAAAGTCCCCGGACAGCCCGGTGCCGACTACACCCTCTGGCTCTTCACCAACCGCACCATCGATGAGACCGAGGTCCCCGCAGCGCTCAAAGCCACTCTCGCCCGCTGGACCGAGCAACCCTCCTCCGGCAGCACTACCCGGCAGAACATCACCGCCACCATTCTCGTAGACCCTGACGGAACCCCGCATCAGGTCGCACCCGCAACTCTCGGTATCCAGCCCGTACCCGAAGCAAAGGCCAAATCATGACCACCCAAGCACCTCGCACCCTCTTTGAAAAAGTCTGGCAGCAGCACCTCGTCGCAGAGCCCGCAGGCGAACCCTCCATCCTCTACATCGATCTGCATCTCGTCCACGAGGTCACCAGCCCCCAGGCCTTCGACGGCCTCCGCATGGCTGGCCGCAAGCTCCGCCGCCCCGACCGCACTGTCGCCACCGTCGACCACAACGTCCCCACCTCCAGCGTCCAGGATCGTCTCCACATCGTCGATCAGATTGCCTCCAAACAAATTCAGGCGCTCCGCAAAAACTGCGCGGACTTCGGTGTCGAACTCTACGACGTGCAGGACGCCAATCAGGGCATCGTCCACATCATCGGCCCCGAACTCGGCCTCACCAAGCCCGGCATGACCATCGTCTGCGGTGACTCCCACACCTCCACCCACGGAGCCTTCGGCGCACTCGCCTTCGGTATCGGCACCTCCGAGGTCGAGCACGTCATGGCCACCCAGACCCTCCCTCAGGACAAGCCCAAAACCTTCCGCATCGCAGTCGAAGGCACCGTCCACCCCGGCGTCACCGCCAAGGACATCGTCCTCCACATCATCGGCCAGATCGGCACCGCCGGAGCCACCGGCTACGTCATCGAATACGCCGGATCAGCCATTCGCGCCCTCTCCATGGAGGGCCGCATGACCATCTGCAATATGAGCATCGAAGCCGGAGCCCGCGCCGGCATGATCGCTCCCGACTCCACCACCATGGCCTATCTCAAGAGCCGTCGCTTCTCTCCCATCGATCTCGACTGGAAGTTCGCCGGCGCCCAATGGTCGCAACTTGCAACCGACGCCGGCGCAATCTTCGACCGCGAGCTCCTCATCGACGCCGCCGACATCACCCCCACCGTCTCCTGGGGAACCTCACCCGGCATGGTCGTCGGCATCAACGCCACCGTCCCCCTGCCCGATCCCAACGCGTCCGAAGCCGACCAGAAAAACTTCGAGCGCGCCCTCGATTACATGGACCTCAAGGCCGGCACTCCCATCGAAGCCATCACGATCGACCGCGTCTTCCTTGGTTCCTGCACCAACGGACGCATCGAAGACCTCCGCGCCGCCGCCGCCGTCATCCGCGGCTATCACGTAGCCCCCACCGTCCACGCCATGGTTGTCCCCGGCTCCCAGCATGTCAAAGCCCAGGCCGAAAAAGAAGGCCTCGACCAGATCTTCAAAGCCGCGGGCTTCGACTGGCGCGAACCCGGCTGCAGCATGTGCCTCGGCATGAATCCCGATATCCTCGCCCCCGGCGAACGCTGCGCCTCCACCAGCAACCGCAACTTCGAAGGTCGCCAGGGCCGCGGTGGCCGCACCCATCTCGTCAGTCCCCAAATGGCCGCAGCCGCAGCCATCACCGGCCACTTCACTGACATTCGCACCTGGGAGTTCCGCCCATGATCAATCCTCCCGCAATCGTCCAAACCGAAGCACTACCCTACGCGTTCATCCATCTCAAGATTCCGCGCACCGAGATGCACGCAGTTTTGCCCCCCACCCTGACTGAGCTATTCGCTGCCGTCAAGGCTCAGGGTCTGCCCATCGTTCCCTGGTTCGCCCACCACCTCACACTCAGCGAGGGCGACTTCGACTTCGAAGCCTGCATCCCCGTCGATAGCTCGTTCGTTCCGGTCGGCCGTGTCCAGCGCGGACTCTGGCCAGCCAGTACCGTCGCCCGCACCATCTACCACGGCGACTACCCCGGTCTGCCCAACGCCTGGCATCAGTTCAGCGACTGGATCACACAGCACGGCCACGCCTCCGCCAACCATATCTACGAGCACTACATCGTCAACCAGGGCACAACCAAAATTTCCGCCGAATTCCGTACCGAATTGAGCTGGCCCCTCATCGCACCAACAAAAGAAAGCGAGCAAGCATGATCGCCATCAACACGCTCACCTCCATCGCCGCACCCATCGATATCTCCAACATCGATACCGATCAGATCATCCCCAAACAGTTCCTCAAGCGCATCGAGCGCACCGGCTACGGCGAGTTTCTCTTCTTCGACTGGCGCCGCATTCAGGAAGGCGAAGCCGCCGGACAACCCAACCCCGACTTCGTCCTCAACAACCCCGCCTACGCCGGAGCCAAAATCCTCATCGCTGGTAAAAAC
>DAICZO010000108.1 GCA_027311125.1 Acidobacteriaceae bacterium | reverse complement strand
AGCTAATGGCGATCGGTTCGGCTGCAGGGCTTGGACTTGGGATTCTGGCAACGCACGTTCTGGCTTTCATCGTCTATCAGGCCACGCCACGCGATCCCGTGGTCCTGGCTGGTGCGGTTGTGGCGATGACCCTGCTCGGCCTCGTGGCGACATGGATTCCAGCACAGCGCGCTCTCTCGGTTAACCCGCTGGTCCTGCTGCGCGAAGAGTGAATGAGGATTCGCTCCTTTTCATTAACAAGCGCAAAACCACTCAACTTCTCGGGCGCGCATTAGTATTCATGTGTCGGCATGGCGACTGAGATCTCGTGCCTTCCCGCCAGGTACCGGTTCGAGAAATGCTCCCGGTGCCTTCGGCGTTTGAACTAAGCCTCCGGCGCGGCGGACGCTGCGGCAGTGGTGGTCCCCCAACCTTTTGGGCCGTTTAAGGTTTGGGTCACAAGGAGGCATTTGTGACCCATCTTCGGCAGAAGATGCTGGATGAGCTCCAGCGTCGCAACTACTCACAGAACACGATCTACACCTACTTACACGCGGTCGAGGACTTTTCCAGGTATTTTCACCGCTCGCCAGACAGGCTGGGACCGGATCATATCCGCCAGTATCAGGCCTATCTATTTCGAGAACGCAAGCTCCAGGCAGGAACGATTGCATGCTGCACCGCAGCTTTGCGCTTTCTCTACGTCAAGACGCTGCGACGCCCATATCTCCCCGAGCACATCCCATTTCCCAAGCGCCCAAGGCAACTGCCCGTTGTACTCAGCCCAGAAGAAGTTCAGCGGGTGATTGATTCAGCAGAGAACCTGATGCGCCGCACCATGGTGATGACACTGTACTCCACTGGCATGCGCTGCTCGGAGCTTTGCCATCTGAAGGTCTCCGATGTCGACAGCGACCGCATGGTCATTCGCGTCCATAAGGGCAAGGGCGGCCGGGACCGCGATGTTCTATTGAGTCCCAAGCTGCTAGAGACTCTGCGTGAGTACTGGCGCTGGATGAAGCCCAGGACCTACTTGTTCCCCGGCACGGTGAACAACTGGCGGGCAGATAAGCCCATTACTCCGAAGGTGGTGTGGAAGGCCGTCAACGAAGCTGGTAAGCGCGCCGGCATCAACAAGCGCGTTGCGCCGCATTTGCTTCGCCACAGCTTCGCGACGCACATGCTTGAAGCCGGTGCTGACCTACGCACCATACAGGTTCTGCTTGGCCATGCCAAGATCGGCGACACGGCACTCTACCTGCATCTGTCCCGCCGCCATCTGCAGGCTGTCGCCAGTCCTCTCGAAGCCATCGAGGTCTCGAGCCCCGATGAAGTGAAGCGGTCCAGGAGGCTGATGAAGCGATGAGCCGGCCCACCCTCGAGGTGGCCGACATCGTCCGCGCAGCGGGCAACAGATTCTGGGAAGGGCATAAGTCTCACCTTGCATGGGCGCATCGCAAGGTGCTCGATGCCATCGTCCGATGCCGCACCGCGGCACTGGGCGGTCATCGGGATAAGTGCATCCGCTGTGGCCATCTGACCGCCTCTTATAACTCATGCCGCAATCGGCACTGCCCGAAGTGCCAGGGCAACGTGCGCGCCAAGTGGCTGGCCGCGCGTTCGGCTGAACTGTTGCCTGTGCCGTACTTCCACATCGTCTTCACTCTGCCGCACGAACTCTCCGCCTTAGTCCTCCAGAACAAGCGGCTGCTCTACGATTTGCTCTACCGCGCCAGCGCTGCGACCATGCTCGAACTGGCTCGCGATCCCAAGCACCTGGGAGCAGACATCGGATTCCTCGGCGTGCTCCATACCTGGGGACAGAACCTTGAGCATCATCCCCACGTCCACTACATCGTTCCCGCTGGCGGCCTCACCCTCGATGGTTCCAGATGGATAAACTCTTCGCGCCGATTCTTCCTGCCCGTCAAGCGACTCAGCCGCGTATTCCGCGACGACTTCTGCGGCCAACTCCGTGAACTGTTCAACCAGGACAGACTGCAGTTCCACGCCTCACTGCGACAGCTTGCTTCACCGGATGCATTTAGTCACTTCCTCGGGCAGCTCGGCCAAAAAGACTGGGTCGTCTACGCAAAGCCGCCCTTCGGCGGCGCCGAACACGTCCTCAACTATCTGGCTCGCTACACTCATCGCGTTGCCATCTCCAACCATCGACTCGTGGCCTTTGAGAACGATCGCGTCTCCTTCCGCTGGCGAGACTATGCGCACGGCGGCAAGAACAAGGTCATGACTGTTTCTGCGGATGAGTTCCTGCGCCGATTTCTTCTTCACGTCCTGCCCAAAGGGCTGGTTCGCATCCGTCACTTCGGGCTGTTCGCCAACCGAAGAAGGGAGACCGCCCTCTCATGCTGCCGCCAGTTGCTGGGCACAGCGCCCGGCACTGATCACCCTGAGACAGACAACCTGATGCGCTGTCCGGTTTGCACCGGAACCATGTCGGTCATTGAACGGGTCACCGGCGCTCAACTTTACTTCTGCTCCGACCAGGGACCCGCAACCCCGCAGAGGTGCAGCATTGACAGCTCATAAAACATCCATGGCCCACGATTCATCTACCCCGCTCGCCCCGTGGCACGCTCGCGCATGCGACGCCGTCCTATGCCCGCAAGCTGCCCACGCACCCTATATACGGCACTCGCGCTCACCTCGCAGCACTCAACTCCACTCATTGAAGGGGTTGTCCCCGCTCGCCCGGCTCAGTTCCGTGCTCAACAAAGCCATGATCGGCGCGACCGCGCAATTGAAAGTACATAGGTAGATCACCGCATCCGCCGCAAACGCCTGCGGCTCAGTTCAAACGATCCTATCGAAACTGCCCCGGACCAATGCACCGACTTCGACCTCGCCTCGTCTGCCGGGGCAGTCCCGATAGGAACCTAACGTTTTCCGGGGACCTATCCACTCCGCCAGCTTACAAGCCAAGGTGAATTAGTGCCCACCTGCAGCCTGAATCCGACCCAGAAGACGATTACCGCCGGCGGATCGGCCACCGTGACACTGACGGTGAATACGACAGCGGCGACAAGTGCGATGCTACTTCGTGGCCTGGGCGGCGGCACTGCCCTGGCATCGCTCGCAGTTCTCTTCTTTGTGCCGCGGCGACGCCGGCGCGGGCTGCTGATGCTCCTGGTGCTCGGCTTTGTGTCGGCGATGGCATGCACCGCATGCGGCGGCGCGGGCAGCATGGGTAGCTCGGGGTCCTCCGGCGGCACACAGAACTCCGGTACAACCGCCGGTAGTTATAAGGTAACTGTGACCGCGACCAGCGGAAGCGATACCGCGACAGCGACGATTCCCCTGACGGTCCAGTAGAAGCAGCTGCTGTTCTTGCTTGCAGGGAATCGGCCTTCCGAGTTTGTCGATCGTGGACCCTCGCGGGAGGAGAGTGTCATACCGGTTCCACGGCGAAAAGGGACGGCGGAGCACCAGGTTACTGTCCGAAACGGAATCGGATTACTGGAAGAGATGGGTCGCGGTGACTTCCTTGTGACCCAGACACTATCCCTGCCACCAGACTACTCGGCAGCTACTACCTCAGTTCCTGCAGTACGGCGACTTCAAACGGGCATTGCACC
>DAICZO010000101.1 GCA_027311125.1 Acidobacteriaceae bacterium | reverse complement strand
ATTTACATCTCCACCCGCCGCCACCCGGTCCCGCTCCATCGTCGGCAGTATCGAGAACTGCGAGTACGCCGTCACCCCCAGCATCACCGCCATCAGCACCAACTCCACCACAAAACCCGTCCGCGCAAACACCGCCGCCCGCAGCCACAGAATCCCCGTCGCCAGGCAGAACGCCCCGCCGCACACCAGTCCCATCCAGTGCAGCACATTCAGCGTCCCGCCCACCACCAGCCCTGCCTCATGCGTACTCGCCAGCCGCCCAAACGCAATCGGTGCCAGCACAAACGCAAAAAAGCTCAATCCGCCAATCCACAACACCACGCTCAATAGCCGTACTACCCGCAGAAGTCGCTGCATCGTCCGTGCTCCCTCTCGTTCAGTCACCTGCTACGTCCTGTCGCTCCCTGCAACCAATTCAGCTCTAAGCCTTCCGGCTCAAAGCCCGCCGCAACACCACCTCCAGCGCAGCCTTCTGCTCCGCATACGCTGCGTCATCCACCTTACCTTGCAAACGATCCGTCTCCAGGGCAAACAACTCATCCTTCAAAGCCGCCAGCAAAGCGCCCTGCCCGCCAACCTGCGCAGCGGCAGTACCGCCTGTCCCAGTCGCAGCCGTCCTCCCTGCACTGGCAACCGCACCACCTGCAGCCGGTCCACCATTCTTCAGCATCAGGCCCGCAGCCGCAGCCAGCACCAGGCCCAGCCCGCCGATGATCCACCACTTGTACTTGGCCCAAGGATCATTCGTACCCTCTGGATCGATCGGCTTACCCAGCCCGCCACCCGGTCGCGTGTCCGTTGCCGCCGAACCCGAACCATCCGCACTCCCTGCCGCCTGACCTCCTCCCGCCGCACCACCACCCTGCGCATCTCCGCTCGCGCCCGTCGTCGTCTCGCGCGGCAACTGGCCCGCGCCCGAAATCGTGAACGCCATCGGCTGCGCAGCGCTTACATTCCGCGCCACCTGCGTCTGCGCATTCACATCGTCGTTCACCGGCGAGAACCCTGCTCCCGGTGCGGCCTTGAACGTCATGCTCTTCGGCATCATCACCGCAATCGTGTCCGTCGCCAGTGCCAGCCGCGGAGTGATCGTCAGGCTCCCGCTGTACGGAACCTTGTACGTAATCTGGAACCGCGTCTCCCCGCAGTGCTGGTCCGCTGCCGCCTCATCCTTGCTCGCGCACGGACGGATCGGAAAGATAAACGCAAAGTGGTTCGCATCCCCCAGCGGAACCGGTGCAGCCTGCACCGGCATCCCGCCCGGCCCCAACGCCGCCGAGCCTTCCACAATCGCCCCTGCGGGCAGATAAAACTCGAACGGCCGATCGCTGAACTGCGTCATCGGGGGGCTCGACATATTCTTGATAAAAAAGTTCTCCACCACCCGCAGATTCTTGTCGCCCTCCTCCGTCTGCAGACGAATCACATCCGCCTCAGCCGTAATCCCCGACACCTTCGCCGCCGCGTTAAACACGTCCACATCCGCGGTCGTCGACCCCGGAGTCACCGGATGAAAGTAGTTCGCCTTGTCATGCGTCACCCGTACCAGGTGCATCCCCGGGTCCGGAACGTCCAGCGTAAACCGCCCCCGCTTATCCGTCTTCGTCCGCGAGGACTCCTGCATCCCCTGCGCCAGGCGAATCAGCACCACCTCATCGCCAGCAGATGGCTTGTTGGTCGTCCGGTTCGTCACCACGCCGGTAATCGAGTCAGCCAGGGCAAACCCAGTCAGTGCCACGCAAGTGGCGGTAATCAGGGTCAAGGTGCGCAGTCGTTTCACGTAGGAAGTCACCCTGTAAGTCTACGTCAAACCAACCCGCCTCGAACCCCCATCTCACCGAACACCGCACAAAGGCCCAACGCACAACCAGCAACCCTAAGCCTTCACCCGTCCACCCCCCCCACCCCGCGCCG
>DAICZO010000099.1 GCA_027311125.1 Acidobacteriaceae bacterium | reverse complement strand
ACGCTGGGCTGGAGGGCTTGTTGTCGTCCGGGAAGAGTACGCGTCCATTGGCGTTGGCATTGGCAGATGCTGCTTCGCCGGGTTTGAGCAGGGTGGGTGGTGCGCGGCGGGCGGCCTGTTCAGGATCGCCGGGTTTGTCGTCGCCCAGAGCAATCTCGCGCGTGAGGGGGGCGATGGTATAGCCGGCCATCTCGTCTTTATCGTGAATCTCCATGGGCTTGTCCATGGCTGCGATCTTGATCAGGGTGACGCGGTCGTCGACGAAGCGGACAAACTTGACGGTCTTGGGGACGTGGCCGTAGATCCACTCTTCGTAGTGACTGCCGGTGCTGCTGCCGCTGGGTTGCTCGCGGACTTTGCTGTCAGGAGGGCCCAGTGCGGCGAGGACCATACGGCGATTCATGCCGACGAGAATCTCGTGGGCGGCAATGGCATCTTTGAGTGGCGCGGGCAGGGTGTCGGCGTAGGCTTCGTCGGTGGTTCTGACGCCAAAGTCGATGAGTGGCTCGAGCAGGGATTTAATCTCCGGGGCGGACATCTCCGGGATACCGCCCTCGAAGACAAGGGTGATGCGGGCACCGGTGGGTGTCTCACCCGGATCGGCGACGACGTTGTTGTCGTTGAGTTGGATGTGGCTGAGGTAGCGATGCTTGGCGTAAGGGCCGCCGTTGAGGTCGAAGATGATCGCATCACCTTTGAATTGCATCGAGGTGATCATGACGCGGTCACCGGGGGCAGCGGCCTGACCCTTTTTGTAGATCATCTCCTTATATTTGTCGGGCCCGGGGTAGAGATTGCCGTTGGCGTGCAGGGTGAGTCCGGCCCCGAGCGGCAGAGCGCGATGGGCGAAGCCTTGCTCAGCTTCCAGATTGCGGACGAGTTCGCGGCGACCGCGTTCGCTGAGCCCCTCGTCTGGCAGCGGGACCTTGGTCGGGGTGAAGTCGGTTTTGATGTCGGCAGTAGCTGTCTTCTCGCCGACGACGAAGACCTGAGCCTGGGCAGCGGCGGGCGCGAGGGCAAGGAGGATGGTAGCGAGCACCCATCTGGATGTGCTGGTGAGCATAAGGCACCTCAGATAGTGAGAGAGTGCGCCTTTTGCTGTGTTTTTACAAGGGGGGCGGGGAAATTGTTGATCCGCTAGCGGTTGAGGTTGCCGTGCGTTGATCCTGTTGTCGGTGCTGCTGCGGATTGCGCCTTGACTAGTCGGAGTGGGTGTCGGGGATGGGTGGCGGTGGGGCGACGGAACGAGTTTGCGGGGTAACGGGAAGGATCTGGACGAGCGTGGGTGGTCGGCTTGCCTGGGCCTGTTGCTCGCTGGCTTCCATGGCGGTGTGGGCTGCAGGTGGTGCGACGTCTACGGGGTATCCCGCGGCGATGATAGGAGCGCGCGTGTAGTCCCAGGCGTAGTCGCGGGTGAGGCGGACAAGTAGTGCGATTCCGATCAGGATGGCGATGGCGGTGAGGGGTGCGCCTTCCGGACCGTAGACCCCGCCGGTGAGCCAGTGGCGGCCGATGGCGCGGGTTTGGATCACACTAGCGAAGCGATCGATGCCACTGACAGGCAGGCCGAAGAGAATGCCCATGCTGGCGTTCCAGGCAAAGTGCAGTCCCCAGGAGAGCCAGAGCGCATGGGTCCGGAGCCAGCCTAGAGAGAGCAGGATTCCGGCCAGCATGGTGATGAGGACGCTGCTCCAGGTGGCCTGGGGGTTGAGCGCGTGCAGCAGGCCGAAGAGGATGGCCAGGCTGATGGTGGCCTTCGTGGGGCCGATGACCTCGATCAGACGGCGGTAGGCGTAGCCGCGGAAGGCGACCTCTTCCACCAGCGCGGCGACGGCCAGGGTGAGCAGGTTGATGGCGAGCAGCCAGAAGGCGCGTGGCTCAGTCCAGAAGCCAGGACGGAGGGTGCCGGCGATGGCCATGGGCAGCACAGCGAGCAGCAGGATGCCCCAGCCGATGGCCGCGCCAGTGGCCCACTCGGCGGCGGCGGTGGCACGTTTGGGTAGCCCCAGTACATCACGCAGGGTGCTGCGCTGGCCGGAGATGCTCTGCAGGACAGAGAAGCCTACGGCGAGCAGAAACAGCATCAGGAGGGTGGTGATCAGAGTCTGCTCGTCGGCGAGTGCGAAGCGACGGGCAAGTCCGCGAGAGGCGCTGCCTGCGATCGATTGAGAGGCGGCAAACCATGCGAGCGAGGCACCGAAGAGGGCTAACCGCATAGTACCGTCGAGGCGGGCTGTCGGTGTCGATTGGAACGACGGCAACGGGGTGACTCCATGATGGACTTGAGTGCGCTGAGGTCCATCGAGCGGTGATCCGGACGATGCTGATCCGGTGCGTTGAGGAAGAACTATACGGCGGTGTAGAACTGCGCGATGTTGCGGAACTTGAGGTAGCGTCGTTCCAGCATGTCGTCGAGGGGTAGCGCACTGAGTTCGCGAAGATGATGCTGCAACCGTTCGTCCACGAGCGCCATGGCTGCCTCTGGGTCGTTCTGGGTTCCCCCCTGTGGTTCAGAAAGAACTTCGTCGACACAACCTAAGCGTTTGACGTCTATGGCGGTGTATTTGAGAGCAGCGGCGGCTTGTTGTTTTTTGCTGGCATCCTTCCACATGATGGAGGCACAGCCCTCGGGGGAGATGACGGAGTAGATGGCGTTCTCGAGCATGAGAACGCGGTCTGCCACAGCCAGTGCCAGTGCTCCGCCGGAACCGCCTTCGCCGGTGATGGTGGCGATGGTGGGAACACGGAGACGGGACATCTCCAGCAGGTTGCGGGCGATGGCTTCTCCCTGGCCACGTTCTTCGGCTCCGATGCCGGGATAGGCTCCGGCGAGATCGAGGAAGGTGAAGATGGGGTGGCCAAACTTCTCTGCGATCTTCATGGCGCGCAGCGCTTTGCGGTAGCCCTCGGGCTCGGGGCTGCCGAACTTGCGGGTGACCCGCTCCTTGAGGGTGCGACCTTTGAGGTTGCCGATGACCATGACTGGCTGGCCATGGAAGCGAGCCATGCCGCAGGCCATCGCGGGATCATCGCCAAAGGCGCGGTCGCCATGAATCTCGCTGAAGTCCGTGAACAGTGCTTCGATGAAATCCATAGGATAAGGACGCTGCGGGTGACGGGCTAACTCCGTCCTGACCCATGCCTCTGGAACTGGTGTTGCTGAGGACGGTGCGTGCGCTGCTCTGCTGGGTTCTAGTTCGGCCATGGTTTAGAAAAGTAGTTCGGTGATGCAGTTTCGATTGTATGCGAAGACGGTTCCGCAGTCTGGTTTAGTCGATGACGCGAACTCCGCCGCGCCCCACGAGTTCTTCGATCTGATCAATAAATAGGCGGTCTGCAGCGACCAGGAGGTTATGAGGCTCGAGGACGGCACAAAACTCGCCGGGCTCTTCGAGATCGAGCAGCAGGCGACCTTTGCCGGGAGCGCTCAGCAGGATGGTCTGCAGTTTTTCGAGCAGTGCACTGTCGGGATTGTGCAGCGGTACCTTGATGCGGAGCGAGTCCGGCAGCTTGAGCTTGACGTCTTCCAGCGCCTGAATGCTGGAGACGGCCAGCTTTGGGGCGGAGTCTTCTTCGCCGCGCAGTGCTCCACGCACCAGCACGGGGACGTCGATCTTGAGCTTCTCGGCCAGCTTTTCGTAGGCCTGGGGGAAGGCGATGAGTTCAATTTTGCCGACGGTATCTTCGAGCGTGGCCTGGGCGTAGAACTCGCCGGAGCGTTTGGATTTGGCGACTTTGAGCCCAGTGATGACGCCTGCGATCTGGATCTCGTTGGTGGGTTCTTCGCTGCGGCCGCGGCGGAAGGTCTGGGGCTCGGGCTTCATCTCGCAGGCGGTCGCAGTGTCAACGACCTTCATGTTGCGAAGCTTCTCACGGTACTTGTCCATGGGGTGTCCGGAGACGAAGAAGCCGAGAACCTCTTTCTCATTCTGGAGGCGGGTGTGCTCGTCCCACTCTGGTACCTGGGGCAGCGCGTCTTCGTTGGAGTTGCTGGATGTGGCGGGACCGTCGTCGAAGATGCCAAAGAGACCATGCTGTCCGGCGGCGGCATCCTTCTGGGCTTTCTGGGCGCGCTCCATGGCTTTGTCCAGGGCAGCGGCCATCTGGGCGCGGCTGCCGAAGGCGTCCATGGCACCGGCCTTGATCAGCGACTCCAGTACGCGCTTGTTGAGCAGGCGGAGGTCGACCTTCTCACAGAACTCCCACAGCGAGGCGAAGCCCTGTCTGCCCTCCTTCTTTAGGTTCTTGCGGGCCGCGATGATGGAGTCGATGGCGTTGAGGCCGACGTTTTTGATGGCAGCGAGGCCGAAGCCAATGGCCTCACCGTTCTCGGTCTGGATAGGGGTGAATTTTTCGTTGGAGAACTGGACATCGGGTGGGACGACAGGGATGTTCATCTCGCGGCACTCGGAGATGTACTTAACGACGTTTTCGGGCTTGGAGGTTTCGCTGGTGAGCAGAGCGGCCATGAATTCGACGGGGTAGTGGGTCTTGAGGTAGGCGGTATGGTAGGCGAGCAGGGCGTAGGCGGCGGAGTGCGATTTGTTGAAGCCGTACTCGGCGAACTTGGCCATCAGGTCGAAGATGTTGCCGGCGACGGCCTTGGGGTGCTTGTTTTCGGCAGCGCCCTCCATGAACTTGATCTTCTGCTTGGCCATCTCAGCAGCGTCTTTTTTACCCATGGCGCGACGCAGCATGTCGGCTTGGCTGAGGGAGAAGCCAGCCAGCCGGTTGGAGATCTGCATGACCTGCTATTGATAGAGCATGACGCCAAGGGTCTCCGAGAGGATAGGCTCGAGTTCCGGGAGTTCGTATTCGACCGCACGGCGACCCCATTTGCGCTCGATGAACTCATCGATCATGCCGCCCTGGATGGGGCCGGGACGGTACAGAGCGTTAAGGGCAGTGAGGTCTTCGACGGTGTTGGGCTTGTAACGACGGAGCACATCGCGCATGCCGTTGGATTCGAACTGGAAGACGCCGGAGGTGAGCGCCCGGTGGAAGACCTGCTCATAGGTCTTCTCGTCGTCGAGCGGGATGGTAGCCATGTTGAGCTTAATGACCTTGGTCTTTTCGATGAGTTCGATGCAGTCGTGGATGACGGTGAGGGTCGTTAGACCGAGGAAGTCCATCTTGAGCAGGCCCATTTTTTCGATGGCGCCCATGTCGTAGGAGGTGACGATGGCATCGTCCTTGGTGCGGGTGACGGGGACGAGTTCGGTGAGTGGCTTGGGAGCGATGACGACACCGGCGGCATGCACCCCGGCTCCGCGGATGAGACCTTCGAGGCGGAGTGCGGCGTCGATGAGTTCCTTGATTTTGGGGTCGGAGTCGTAGGCCTGGCTGAGCGGACCTTTGTCCTGCAGGGCTTTGTCGATGGTGATGCCGATGGTAGGCGGAATCATCTTGGCGATGCGGTCGACCTCGCCGTACGGCATGTCGAGGGCCCGGCCTACATCCTTGATGGCGGCCTTGGCGGCCATGGTATTGAACGTGATGATCTGCGCGACCTGATCGTTGCCGTATTTGCCCCTGACGTACTCGATGACCTCTATGCGACGGTTCATGCAGAAGTCGATATCGATATCGGGCATGGAAATGCGTTCGGGGTTGAGGAAGCGCTCGAAGAGCAGCTCATTCTGGAGCGGATCGACGTCGGTGATCTCCATACAGTAGGCGACCAGCGAGCCAGCGGCGGAACCACGACCGGGGCCTACGGGGATGCCTTTTTCGCGGGCGAAGCGGATGAAGTCCCAGACGATCATGAAGTAGCCGGGGAACTTCATGTCCTTGATGATGCCGATCTCGCGCTCGAGACGGGCGTGGTAGTCAGGGATGGTCTTGCGCAGCAGGCCGCGGGAGCGCAGATGTGCGACCGTGGTATCGAGCCGTTTTTGCAGGCCGTCGCGACAGACCTTCTCAAAGTAGGAATAGAGTGTCTCGCCCTCGGGGACGGCGAAGTCGGGAAACGGATTGTCGACCTTGGATAGCTTCAGGTTGCAACGATCAACGAACTGCATGGTGCGAGTGCAGACTTCAGGGTTCTGCGAGAAGGTGCGGTGCATCTCCTCGGCAGACTTGATGTAGAACTCCTGGGTGTCGAACTTGAAGCGGTTGGGGTCGTTCATGCTGCCGGCGGTCTGGACGCAGAGCAGGATCTCGTGGGCGCGGGAGTCGTCGGCGGCGACATAGTGGCTGTCGTTGGTGGCGATGATAGGGATGTCGAGGTCGCGCTCCATCTTGAAGAGCGCATCGCAGACGGCCTTGTCGGGCGCGAGTCCATGATCCTGAACTTCGAGGAAGAAGTTGCCCTTGCCGAAGATGTCTTGAAAGTACCCGGCAGACTGCTTGGCTTCCTCGTACTTGCCGGCCATCAGGTGCTGGTTGATCTCGCCGGCGAGGCAGCCGGAGAAGCCGATGAGGCCTTCCGTGTGGCGGGAGAGAAACTCCTTGGAGACACGGGGCTTGCGGTAGAAGCCATGCAGTGCGGCCTCGCTGGTAAGGCGTACGAGGTTGCGGTAGCCAGCCTCGTTTTCCGCCAGCACCAGAAAGTGGTTGTAGCCGTCGGCGTACGTCCGATGGTCGTCGGTCTTGGAGAGGTAGAGCTCGCAGCCCAAGATGGGTTTGAGGTTCTTCTTCTTCATGGCTTCAAAGAAGTGGACCGCGCCGTAGATGTTGCCATGGTCGGTCATGGCGGCGGCAGACTGGCCGATCCCGCTCAGGTGGGTGGCGAGTTTGTCGACGTCGCAGGCGCCATCGAGAAGCGAGTAATCGGTATGAAGATGAAGGTGGGTAAACTCTGCTGCCATGACTCTAGTTTAGTGCCGTGGTGAGCGTAGGAAAACTAGGTCATTCGGTGGGATTAGAATGTTGCGCATGATGAGCGGGATCTTCCTCATCGACGGCATTCGCGCATGGTTTCGGCGCAGAGATCGGGATCGGCGGGTACGCCTGGCGCAGGGACGGCCCTGTGCGACGGGCGAGATCAATCACTGGTCAATCCAACCGGTAAACCTGGACGAAGGCGCATTGTCCAGCGCATGGCAGATTGAAGCCGGATTCCACTTTGTGCTGAACGGCGAGTACTTCGGCGGTTATCTGCACAGTACCGCCATGGGCAGAAGTGAAGCGGAGGCGAAGGCCAAAGGCTCACCCTTGCTTCGGGTGCGGTATAACCCCGCGAATCCAGATGAAGTGGTGGTACTGGCCGAGGATAACCGCGAGTTGCTTCCCTTCCCTGTGGTGTCCGGCTAGCGGCCAACCGGCACCACCGCATTACGAGTTGACCAGGTGCTGGGCCAACGCGACGTAGAGGTCGACGGCCTCGAGCAACTCTTTCTTGGCGATCTTCTCCGCGGGTGTGTGAGCGACGTGGATGGAGCCGGGGCCGAGTAGAAATGGTTCGCCCCAGGCGGTGAGCGAGGGGATGTCGGTGGTGAACTTGGCGATCATGGTGGGCAGCTCGCCGACCTTCCTCATGCGGACGAAGGGCAGGTCGAGGCTGAAGTCGACATCGGCGCGGTCGCCGACGGTGGCGACGATAGCCTGTTTGACGGCGTCGGATGGGCCGACGAGACGGACCAGCAGGTGGGCCTCGGCTTTATCGGCGATGACATTGGGAGCGCGGCCACCGGAGAGCAGACCGATGTTGAGCGTGGAGGGGCCGATCTCCGGTTCGACCGGTAAAGGCATAGCCAGCACATCGTGCAGCGCTTCCACAAGCTTGTCGATGGCGGACTCGCCCAGTTCTGGGTAGGCGGAGTGCGCCATGCGGCCTTTGGCGCGGAGTTCTACGCGGAGGGCCCCCTTCGACGCGAGGGCGAGACGGTTGTCGGTTGGCTCGCCATTGATGAGGAAGCGGGAGCCCTTCGGGGAACGATTGGCAACGGCTGCTCCAGCGGAGTCACGCTCTTCGCCGACGACGAACAGCAGGCCGACCTTGACGCCAGCCTGGCGCAGTTGATCGGCAGCGGCGATCTGTGCGGCGATGATGCCCTTGGCGTCGCAGGTGCCGCGACCATACAGGAATTCGTCATCCTCGGTGCAGCCGAAGAAGGGCGGCACGGTGTCCATGTGGGTCGAGAGCACAACGTCGGGCGTGATGCCGGGCATGGCGGC